>JAOZVK010000603.1 GCA_029938185.1 Bacteroidales bacterium
AAGGGACGAACTATTTTGCTCTATTCCCACAACTTATCGTTGTGGGTTTACAATATTTCGTCCTATCGGACTTTTGATTGCACAGGTTGAAACTTTGCGAAACTTTGCGTCAAACTTTGTGTAACTTTGCGGTTAAAAAGCGGTTAACTTAAAACTGGTAGCCAAATTTAGATTTACATTTTCTTAATTTCTTCTTTCATTTTTTCTAATTCATTATTTTCGATTTTAATTTCTAAAGAATCAATTTTCATTTCATTACTATCAAGCATTGTCTCATTTTTATTTTCTATTGTTTTGGATTTAGATTTTATAAGACTCAGACCATTGTTTGTCATAATCCAATACTGCCCAATTATTTCACCACCCCAGTAAGCTTGATCATTTTTTACATGTCTTAGAAGTTTCTCCATACCTTTGCTAAAATATATTTTCATACCGATAGGTATTTTTAACAAAATTTTTGTTTCCTGATTTCTCCATTTTTCACCATCTGATAATTTAAAGTATGAAGCAAAACTGATTACTGAGTCTTGTTGTTGCCAATCGTAAATAATTTTTTTGGAATTTTCAACAGCATCATTTGTAGTTCTCCCATGTGAATGTTTTTTAATAGTCATTTCAATATTATCATTAATACTTTTAACTACTTGCATTCTAACACGTCCAATCATATAAATACCAGATACATCTTCGTTGACTCTAATATCTCCTAATTGAATTTCACTATAAATATTTTTATCATATCTATCATCTATTTTTAATACTAAAGTATCATCAAGTTTATTATCAATATTGTATACTTTGTTAACCGTTTCGTTAGTTTTAAAGTTTCGTGCAGTTTTAAGAGTCAAAAATATTACTGAAAAAAAAGCAAAAAACCAAGCAATAAACATTATAATACCAGTAGCTTTATTTTTCGATTCAAATCTAAAAATCAGTTTTAAACCACCATATATAATAGCCAAAAGAGGAATTGATACTACTATCGAGATTGAAATTAAAATAAAACGTACATCTATTGGGCTTGAAATAAGTTCTAAAATCCCCGAAGGTGTTATTATGGTATTTGCCCAACTTAAAGGAGAAATTGGACTATCACTAAAAAAGACTGAACTTATAAATGTAGCTAGTGTAAAAACACCTACTAATGTAAAAACAATTCCAAAAAATACTAATATTGCTTTAAGAACTCCTACTAAAAATTTAATAAAAAAATCAACACTATCTTTAATTAAATCAACAACTTTGTCATAATTACCAGATTCTCTTAATTTTTTAAAACTTTTTTTTACAGTAATTAGTTCTTTTCTCAATATTTTTTCAATGTTGCTAATATTTACATTTTTACCATACATTTCAAGTTTTTGAGTAGTTGTTTTTGCTTCGGGTATAATAATCCAAAGAATTATGTAAATAATTGCACTTGTTCCATACATTAATGTTGTTAGTATAAAAATAATTCTTACTGCAATTGGGTCTATATCAAAATAACTTGCAATTCCACTACATACACCTCCTACGAGTCTTTCGTCAGAGTCTCTAAAAATTTTCTTACCAGTTTTGGATTTTTTTTTGCTTTCATCAACAGGATTTTCATCATATTGTTCAACTTCAATATCATCAAACTCTTCGGGTTGCCCCATAATGTCGATTACATTTTTAACATCGTTTATATTAATTACTTCCTTCTCATCATTAGTTTGGTTTTGAAACAACTCCGCTACTCTTGCTTCAATATCTGATATTATTTCTTTTCCATCTTTTGTTGCCGAAAATTTAACAGTAATCGAATTAAGATATTTTTCGAGCTGCTTATATGCATCATCGTCTATATGGAAAATATATCCGCTAATATTTATTCTTATAGTTTTTTTCATCTGTTTGTAATTTGTAACACTCCGAAAATAAGTACTTAAATTGTAATTATTTTTTTTGGGTGTTAAGATTTAATTTAAAATCCCACAATGTGGGTTTCATCTGAAAATATTTTTTTTAAAATATTGTTAAGGTCTTCGACCTATTTAATGTGCTTACACACTATATTTAAACTGTATTTCAACATAGGCGAAAACTTTTGTAAATATGCTTATTTATACTCTAAACTGTTATAAATTATTAATCAAAATATTGTACCATTGAACAATTGCACCATTGTACCATTGTACCATTGTACCATTGAACAATTGCACCATTGTACCATTGAACAATTGTACCATTGCACCATTGAACAATTGTACCATTTAAAGTATAGTTTCAGTAATTTCCGTTACAGATTCAACAAGTTCGTTCCATGATGTATTTAATATATTTAAAAATTGCTCCCCTTTTTCAGTAAGTTTATAGTATTTTCGTGGAGGACCTTGTTTCGATTCAACCCAGTTGTAACTTAATAATCCTGCATTTTTCTGTCTAGTAAGTAAAGGGTATAGTGTTCCTTCGACTATTATTAATTTTGCTTCTTTTAACTTTTTTATAATACCTGAAGCATATGAATCGTCTTTTGATAAAATTGAAAGAATACAATACTCCAAAACTCCTTTTCGCATTTGAGCTTTAGCATTTTCTATTTTCATTATTTAAATAGTTTTTAATTAAGGTCTTCGACCTATTTAATGTTGCTTAAACATAATATAAGTAACTAACAATAAATAATTTTGCTTACGCTTGATAAACAGCTTTATTTTTTGTAAGATACTGATATTAGGTGTAAACCAATTCGTAATTCGTAATTTATAATTCGTCATTTCCTAATCCACTATGTTTCAAAAAAACAAGCTTTATACAAAATTTGTATTAATATTTTGAATATAGTACTATCTTATACACTGATTAATCTTATGCAAAGATATATATTATTTATAGTAATATGCAATACATAGTACTGTAAATTTTAAATGTTTTATAACATAGGAATATTAAATCAATATATAATACAGATAATCAATAGTATATATGTTAATAATTTTTTAATTTGATTAATTCATAAATTTCGGAATAGAAAATTTGTGAATTATTCAGCTTAAGAGTTAATAAAAAAATAAATTTGTAGATAAATAAACAGCTCGAAAGGACAAAATTATTAATTGTTATACTATATAAACGCTTGTAGTTTTAACATTAACAAACTGTTATCAATTATTAATCAAAATATTGTACCATTGTACCATTGAATAATTGTACCATTGAATAATTGAATAATTGAATAATTGAATAATTGAATAATTGAATAATTGAATAATTGAAT
>JAOZVK010000146.1 GCA_029938185.1 Bacteroidales bacterium
ATAAAAATGCTTTAATAGTTTAATTATCAAACAGTTTTAAGTTCGTAAAGTAGAAATATAAATAATAATAAAAATCACAATAACTGTAACTGCTTTGGTAGCTCGTTTATCAATTCTTTTGTTTGTATATATGCTTTCGTTTGTCTTATTTTTCCCTTTTTAAATGTTTTATAAAGTTCAAAATCTACTATTTCATCAAATTCTGGAAAAAATGAAACAATGGTATCGCAATTTTGTAAATTTTTATCTAATGTTAAAATAATTCTTTCAAAATAATTTTCTAACAAATTAATATTTCTTTTCAATGTCGATGTTAAGTCAATCGCATCTATTAGTCTTGTATTTTGAGGATAAAATGTAAGGTCAAATTTTAGTTTCTCTTTTTCATTAGGGATTGAAACTTCTAATTCATTTGTATATTGCTTTATCCATGTATCAAAGCGAAAATCCCGTTGAGAAAAGGTAAAATTATATTCTTGTTCATTTAGTTTAAACGAAGAATTTTCAAGTTGAGTTTTGAATTTGTCAATTTCAACTGGTTTTTTTAGAAATATCATTATACTGTGTTGAACTGCCGACATAATTATAATTTTGTTTGAACTGTAATTTTTATTTTTTTACTGTAATTTTCGGCTACCCGTCAGAAGTTGGACAGTGTTGAATATTAATTTGTTATAATTTATATGTAAGAGCAAATTGGTCAGACCGCTTGAAGCGGTCAGACCAGTGTACTTTTGTCCAACTTTAAACGGGTAGCCTTTTATTCCAGTACCATCCCAATCCATGGGCTATGAAGCACTCAAGATTTCGCTTACTTCGAATGTAAGGTCTTCGACCTATTTTATAGTTGCTTACGCATTAGTATAAAAACAACTTAATCAGAATATTACGGATAAGTAAATGTCGAAAAAATTTTGTAACAGTACTTATTACTTTCCCAAGCTCCCCGAAAAAAGCAAAAAAATGAATTTAAAAAAGCGTGGAAACTGTAACTTATCCGAATGTGAGGTTCTGGTAAACCCATACTGACAAATAAGAACAGCCCACACCAAATGGTGTGAGCATCTGACTTTCAATTTCTTTTTGTGTCATTTTTTTAGTTATGAATGCAACGAACTGAAAAACCATGTGCTTGTGGTGAGATTAGAAAACCACATATATATGTTTGTGGTTTTCTAATTTTTATATTAACAAAATATTTAATTTAATATTGCTAAATTAAATTTTTGAAATGTAGCTTATTATAATATTATGTGCGTAAGCAATATTAAAAAGGTCGAAGACCTCTTAAACCATTTTGCTTACAAGGTCGGCAGCTTCTTGTAGTGTAATTGCCGAATGTACTTTTAGTCCTGAATTGTCAATAAGAGCTTTGCCCTCTATTGCATTTGTTCCTTGTAGTCTAACAATTACAGGTATTGAAATATTTCCTATTGATTTGTAAGCATCAACAACTCCTTGAGCTACTCTATCGCATCTAACAATTCCTCCAAAAATATTTAATAAAATTGCTTTAACGTTTGGATCTTTTAAAATAATTCTAAATCCGGCTTCAACAGTTTCAGCACTTGCAGAGCCACCTACATCTAGAAAGTTAGCAGGATCGCCACCCGACAATTTTATAATATCCATTGTTGCCATTGCAAGTCCAGCACCATTTACCATACAACCAACATTTCCACTTAGCTTTACAAAATTAAGATTATATTTGCTTGCTTCAACTTCGGCAGGGTCTTCTTCTGACAAATCACGCATTGCAGCATATTCTTTTTGTCTAAACAATGCATTATCATCAATCTTTACTTTACTATCAGCTGCAAGTACCAAGTCATCAGATGTTTTAAATACTGGATTTATTTCAAACATTGATGAGTCACTTGCTACGTAAGCTTTGTAAAGAGAAGTAACAAATTTTGTCATTTGTTTAAATGCTTTACCTGATAGTCCTAAATTAAAAGCAACGCGCCGTGCTTGAAATGGTAAGATACCTGTTCTTGGGTCAATTTCTTCTTTAAATATTAGTTCAGGAGTGTTTGCTGCTACGGCTTCAATATCCATTCCGCCTTCTGGAGAATACATTATCATGTTTTTGCCTGTATTTCTGTTCAGCAGTACGCTCATGTAATATTCTTCAATATTTATTTCGCCATTTTGGTTTGGATAAAAAATACTTTGTTCAATCAAAACTTTATGAACTTCTTTACCTTCAGGGCCTGTTTGGTGAGTAACCAATGTCATTCCAAGAATGTCTTTTGCAAATTGTTCAACCTCATCAAAAGACTTTGCAATTTTTACTCCACCACCTTTTCCTCTTCCACCGGCATGTATTTGAGCTTTTACAGCAAAACTACTATTACCTACATCTTTTTTAATTTGTCGTGCAGCTTGAACAGCAGCGGCAGGAGTATCAACAACGATTCCTTCTGGAACGCTAACTCCATATTTTTTTAATATTAATTTTCCTTGATATTCGTGTAAATTCATATTATTATTGCTTTATATTATTAGCATATCTAAATAATTGACTAATTTAGATTTTTTTATTTTAACTGGCAATAATAATTGTATATTTAGTTTGTATAACATATTTTATAACTATATTTTTATAATATTTTTTGCTACTTTTTTTTGTATTAATATATTGAATATATGGAATATAATATGAGAAAACTCAAAAACAACGAACTTAATCGAATAACAGTTAAAGAGTTTAAATTAATTAAAAAAAATCCATTTGTAGTAGTTCTTGACAATATTAGGAGTTTAAACAACATAGGCTCTATTTTCAGAACTTCTGATGCTTTTCTTGTAGAGTCTATATTTTTATGTGGAATTACAGCTTGTCCACCACATAAAGATATTCAAAAAACAGCATTAGGTGCGACAGAATCAGTTGATTGGGAATACTACAATAATACTATTGATGCTATAAATTATTTGAAATCAAAAAAATATAAAATTATATCAATTGAACAAACAGAGAACTCATTATCTCTGTTGGATTTTAAGATTGTTTTGAATCAAAAATATGCATTAATTTTTGGAAATGAGGTAAAAGGCGTGTCTCAAAAAGTGGTAGATAACTCGGATAATTCTATTGAAATACCACAAATGGGAACAAAACATTCATTTAATGTTTCTATAAGTGCTGGTATTGTTTTGTGGGATTTTTTTATAAAATTATCAAAGTAAGATTTTCGACATATTTAATGTGGCTTACGTATTTTTGTAAATCGTTATCATATAGATAATTGCGTAAATATAAATATCGAGAATTTTTTGTAAGACTATTTAGTACTTTCAATTCGTACTTATAAAAATACTGTTGTGGCTTGAAACATGTCACATATTCTTACATATATGCGTTATATATTGTTATGTTTTTTTATAGCAATGAAAATTAATAATATAGTTTACTACTGTCGGTGTAGCTCAAAGCTACACCGACAGTTATAACAAGATGAAACAAACCAGTACGAAAAGCTCAAAATCCAAAAAAATCTTATATATATGATTTAAGTATTTTGCTTCTTGTTTTTATTGATTTTATAATTCTATCTTTTATTTGACGAACTCTTTCTCTTGTTAAACCTAATTTAAGACCAATATCTTCTAATGTTCGAGGCGACTTCCCTTCTAAACCATAGTAAAGCCTAATGATTTCTGCATCACGTTTAGAAAAAGTAGATAAAATTCGTTCAATTTCCTTACTTAATGATTCTTTAAGCAATGTATTATCTGGCGTTTTTGCATCTTTATTAATAAAAATATCATATAAATTACCCGGTTCGTCATTTGAAATAGGAGCATCCATTGATATATGTTTTCCTAATGAACCCATAATTCGTTTTATATCAGCAGGTGCAATATCTACCTCCTTTGCTATTTCTTCGTGAGTTGGAACTCTTTCAAATTCTTGTTCTAGCTTTGCAAAGGCTCTATTTATCTTGTTTATTGAGCCAATTTTATTTAAAGGTAGTCTAACAATCCTAGCTTGTTCGGCTAATGCTTGCAATATTGATTGTCTAATCCACCAAACAGCATATGAAATAAATTTAAATCCCTTCGTTGAATCGAATCTATGAGCTGCTTTTATTAAACCAATATTACCTTCGCTTATTAAATCAGACAATGTTAATCCATGATTTTGATATTGCTTAGATACTGATATAACAAAGCGTAAATTTGCTCTTACCAGTTTATTAAGCGCATAATCATCGCCTTGTTTTATCAGTTTTGATAATTCTACTTCTCCGTCAGGACTAAGTAAGTCTATTTTAGAAACTTCTTGAAAGTATTTTTCAAGAGATATAGCTTCTCTTCTTGTTAATTGTTTTGTTATTTTTAATTGTTTCATAACCTAATTGTTTCATAACCTATTGAAAAAATCAAATTTTTTGTGTAAAAATATACAATTTACACAAATTGTATAATAACTGAAAGTTGACATAAAAATTAAATTATTTGCTAAATTTAATAAAAATTTTCATAAATTAATAAATTAAATTTAAAAAAAACAATATATTTTTTTTTATTTACTTATATCTCTTATTACATGCACTTTAAATTTTAATAATTATTTCTATTGTTATGTTTACACAAAAAAAGTGTACTATAATATAACAACGTGTTTATATTAAATATCTTTTAAAACAAAAACTATTAATAAAAAACATTAATAATTTTGTTATTTATAAGTTAATACTTAATATTGCAAATAATTAGAGTTTCAAAGCTTTAATTTTATTAGAAAGAACTAATAAAAGTTTAACAATATTAGCTTTTATTATGAGAGGGGGCTGTTCAAAATCATTTCAAAATTATAATTCACCAAAAATAAATTAATTGTCATAAAGTATGTATGATATTTTAGAATTAAATAAAAAGCTAGTTTCAGAACTACGTGTAATCGCTAGAGAATTACAAATAAAAAAAGTAGAATTGATTAAAAAACAAGATCTTATCTACAAAATACTTGACCAACAAGCAATTGATGCAGCTAGTAAAAAAACTGTAGAGAAAAAAAAACCAAACACATTTATTAAAAAAGATACACCAGAAGTAGAAGAACAAGAAAATCCTATTTACAGTAAAACTAAACATGAAGAAACAGAAGCAAGTAGTACTCCTGTAAAAAGTGAAACAACAAAAGTTTATGAAAAACCAAAAAAATTCGACTACGAATCAAAAAGAAACAGTAAAGATGATAAAAGAGTAGTTAGAAAAAGTGATGATGATAGTAGAAGACGAGATAATTATTATAAAAAATCTGATAAGAAAAGCTATGATTTAGGTGGTATTATAACAAACTTGGGAGTTCTTGAGATTATGCCTGATGGATATGGTTTTTTACGTTCGGCTGATTATAACTATTTTAATTCACCTGATGATATATATGTATCACAATCTCAAATAAAGTTATTTGGGCTAAAAACAGGTGATACAGTTAAGGGTTTGATTAGACCACCAAAAGAGAGCGAAAAATATTTTCCACTAATTAAAGTTGAAGAAATCAATGGACGGAATCCAGATTTTGTCAGAGACAGAATTCCATTTGATTATTTAACACCACTTTTCCCAGACGATAAATTTAATATTACTGGTAACAGAAAGTCTACATTATCGACCAGATTAGTAGATTTATTTTCTCCAATCGGAAAAGGACAAAGAGGATTGATAGTTGCTCAACCAAAAACAGGAAAAACAGTTCTTCTAAAAGAAATAGCAAATGCAATTGCTGCTAATCAACCAGATGTATATATGATAATACTGTTGATTGATGAAAGACCTGAAGAAGTTACAGATATGGCAAGAAGTGTAAATGCCGAAGTAATCTCATCGACTTTTGACGAACCTGCCGAAAAACATGTAAAAGTTGCAAATATTGTATTGGAAAAAGCAAAACGATTGGTAGAGTGTGGACATGATGTAGTAATTCTTCTTGATTCAATTACTCGACTTGCAAGAGCATACAACACAGTATCACCAGCTTCGGGTAAAGTTTTATCAGGCGGTGTAGATGCTAATGCATTACATAAACCAAAAAGGTTTTTTGGTGCAGCAAGAAATATTGAAGATGGTGGTTCATTAACAATAATAGCGACAGCTTTAATTGATACCGGTTCAAAAATGGATGAAGTTATTTTTGAAGAATTTAAAGGTACTGGTAATATGGAGCTACAACTCGACAGAAAGTTGTCGAACAAAAGAGTATACCCTGCTGTTGATATTAATGCTTCGAGTACAAGAAGAGAAGATCTATTATTAGATAAAAAGATGTTGAATAGGATTTGGATTTTAAGAAATTATTTATCTGATATGAACTCTGTAGAAGCAATGGATTTTTTAAAAGATAGAATGTTAAAAACTAATTCAAACGAAGAGTTTTTAATTTCAATGAATAGTGAATAAGCTCTTCAAAAAAGAGTTACACAAAAATAGATAAAAACTTTTGTATAGTACTCATAAGTAGCCTTACAAAAGTTTTTCTACATTTATTTTTGTTAAATTGCATATTAAGGTCTTCGACCTATTTAATGTGGCTTTCGCATTTTTAAATAGGTCGAAGACCTTATTTTTAGTTTTCATAAAAAATATAAAAACCATGTCAAATTGTCCTGCATGTGGTGCAAATTTCCCAATAACAAATTTTGTATGTGAGTATTGTGGTCATGTTATAACTGAAAGAGTAAAAAAAGTTGAATTAAACAATTCTAATGAAATTTCTTTTTCGGAATCAATAGATATCATTCGCGAAAACCTAAATGCACTTCATGAAATACATCGACCTACAATTAAAGAAGCAATACTAGGTGTTATTAGAATAATCTTAGCTTTACAAACTTTTGGAATTATCCTATTGTTTTGGAAAAAACAAGCAAAAAGATTTAACAAAAAAAATTACAATAAACTTAAAACAATTGTTGCGAGAAACATATCTCAATTAAAAGTTTCATCAAAAGGTAGCAACCAACTTTTGGGTCAAATAAACATTGTCGAAAAAGAACTTCATGAAATTGATGATGAAATAAAAAAAAGTATTCGCTCAAAACAAATATTTATTTTACTTACAATAGCTGTATACATAACAATTATATTTGTTAATAGAACAAATAAAAAAGGTATGGTTAAAATAAAACCATACGAAAAATTTGTAACTGGTCAAATTGATAATCACATTAGAATAAATAATATATCATGCTATGTAAAACCCTACAACTCTACTGAATATCTTGAAAATATTGAAATATTAGTAAAAGTTAGTGTAAAGGAAGCATACGAACTTAATGAAAATGAGAAACTAGGTCTTGAACTGATTTTGAGAGACGATATTGGAGATTATATCACTGTGTTTGACAGTTCTAAGATAAGTAATGAAGATATTAAAAAAGTTGAGTGGATGCTTAAACATGGTGTTAAAAAACCTTATATTTTAAGATTTATGCTAAAACCAAAAAAAAGGATGTTTTCAATTCCTAAAAATATAAAACACTTTTCTATATTTTCTTCAATTGTCTTAAAAAAGGAATAGTTAAAGAAATGACGAATTATAAATTACGAATTAAGGTCTTCGACCTATTTATAGTTGCTTACGTATTAATATAAAAATAACTTAATTAAAGAGTTATGAATAAGTAAAATGTCAAAAAACTTTTGTAACAGTACTTACGAATTGGTTTACACTATAAGTGTTTTACAAAAAATAAATCGGAAGTTATTTCTTAATGATTCCTTACTAATCAAATTGAAAAACACAACACAATTTTAGCTTTTTAAATTTAAACTATATAAATAACTTAATTTAACAAATTATATGAAAAAAGTATTATCAACTTTAATGATTCTTGTACTGACAAGTTATGTATTTTCGCAAAATGCAGATTCAATAAAAAACTGGAGTTTAAGTGGTATTACCAGTCTTAATGGTTCTCAGGTAGAGTTAAGTAACTGGGCTGCTGGTGGAGAAAAGTCATTATCGTATATTGGCATAGTATCTTTAAATGCAAATTACAAAAAAGGAAAACATGTATGGGATAATAGTTTTAATTTAGCATATGGGCAACAAATGCTTGGTGATGATGATGCTAAAAAAACAGATGATAAACTTGAATTTTCGAGTAAATATGGATTTAATACCAAAATTGATAAATGGTATTATGCTACATTATTCAGCTTAAAAACTCAAATGACCGAAGGTTACAAGTATAATGATGATGGAACAGAAACCAAAATATCAGATATGTTTTCGCCTGCTTACATAGTATATTCTCTTGGTTTGGATTATAAACCCAGCAAAAAGCTTTCAATATACATTTCTCCTTTAACAGGAAAAACAACAATTGTAAATTCTCCAATGCTTAAAGCTCAAGGTGTTTACGGACTTGAACCAGAAGAAAGTTCAAAAACAGAATTAGGTGCTTATTTTAAAGTTCTATATATTGTTGATTTAATGAAAAATGTAAATCTAAAAACAAATTTATCACTATTTTCTAGTTATACTGAAAAACCAGAAAATATTGATGTAAACTGGACAGTTTTAATTTCAATGAAAGTAAATAAATATATTTCAGCAAATATTTCTACCGAACTTATTTATGATGATGATATTGATATAGCTGATGACGATGGAAACCTTTCACCTAGAATACAATTTAAAGAGGTGTTTAGTATTGGTTTTTCATATAAGTTTTAGGTTTTTATGGCTACCCCACGTAAAGTTGGAGAACTTATCCACGCTCGGCAGGTATTTTCACCTGCCACTGACCAGTTGTTCTCTTACTATCAGGTGAAAAACATTTGACAGGCGCAACTTGTTGATAAGTATCCGAGTCCAACTTTATGCGGATATCCAGTTTTATCCTAATCCACTTAGATATAATAAAAAATAAAATCATTAATTTTACTATTTATAAAAATGACACATTTATTAGAAAAAAAATTAATAGAGGCAGCAGATTTAATTAAAAACTCTAAGCACACAACAGCTTTTACAGGTGCGGGAATTTCTGTCGAAAGTGGTATACCTCCATTTAGAGGTGCTGATGGACTTTGGAGTAAATACGACCCTAAAGTTTTAGACTTACAATATTTTTATAAAAATCCAAAAGATGCATGGAAAGTAATAAGAGAACTATTCTATGATTTTTTTGGTAAAGCAAAACCAAATCCTGCACATTATGCATTAGCCAATTTTGAAAAAAACAATTTGTTAAAAGCTGTTATAACTCAAAATATTGATAATTTGCATCAAGAAGCAGGCAGTAAAACTGTGTATGAGTTTCACGGTACAGCTCAATTCCTTGTTGATATAAAAACTGGAGATAGATTTAGAATTGAAGAAATAAACATGAAAAAAATACCTGTTACAAATCCTAAAACAGGCAATCTTTTGAAACCTGATTTTATTTTCTTTGGTGAAGGCATACCAGAATACGCAAACCGGAAATCGTTTGAAGAAGCTAATAATGCCGAAATATTAATTATTATAGGAACTACAGGTGAGGTGATGCCTGCATCAATGATTCCATATCAAGCTAAAAGAAATAATGCAACTATTATTGAGATTAATACTGAAAAATCATTATACACAAACCAAATAACTGATATATTTTTACAAGCTAAAGCTGGTGAGGTTTTATATAAATTAGAACAATTAGTTTTAGGCAAAAATAGCTCTTAGGTGGGCTTATAAAAATTAATAAATTACAACAATATGCATTTACACATAGGGCGTTGCCTTATGTTAATGCTTATGCCTTTTCAGGACGAAAAAACTTAAATAAGCTATTTTTGCTCGTATTTTTATAAGTCCAACATGCATCTAATCAGTATTAAAATTGAATATTTGGAACTTCCTATTTCACATTTTTCACACTATCTTTATTAATAAATTCATCGTGTACATTAATATTTCCACTAACATTTAGAAACTTATAAATCGAAAAGCTTGTGTTTGACTCAAAACCCTTTGAACCTCTTATAACTGTTCCATCTGCATCTGATATTACTACATGTTTTTGAGTAAATACTTTATCAGCAACTTCATCACCAAATAATTGTTCGGTTCGGAGAGTGTCTCCTCCAAGATTTGTTAACTCTACATTACCTCTTGCTTCCCATAGCCTTTTATCTTTAAAATATATTGCATAATTAGCTTTTATGCTTGATTCTACTTTTCTGTCTTTTCCGTATATTTCGACATATATACCTTTTGGAAATTCATAGTTTGGACTTGCAACATCTTCATATGCATTCATTTCCTGAGTTGTTAGGCGACCTTCCAGTATACCGTTTTTACTATATGTCATCTGTGTATTAATTATTGATATATTGGGTAAGTCTTCTTTATTTGTTATTCGCTTTCTTAGTTTTAATTCATCATCACAAGATGAAAAAACAAAAATTAATACAAGTGTAAAAAATAAAGTATTTATTTTATGATATATTTTTATAAACCTATTTTTCATTATTTTAGAGTTAATTGTCAATATTTCTTCTGTTAGTGTTGTGGCTTGATAGTATTTATACAAAATTAATATTTTAGACATATTGCATAATATCGTTCCTACGGAACTTTAAACATATGTGTTTAGCATGTTTACTACCATACTTTTGCCACGCTGTGGCTGAAAAAAAAGTAAAATTTATCGACCTGTGCAATCAAAAAATATTTACGGTTTGCTCCGTGTTTTGTGAAACTACTACTATATTGAGACATAAATTTCTAAAGTAAAAATACTGATATTTTTATATGACGCTAAATCGTGGCACGTTGCAACGTGCCACGATAATTATTAGAAAAATATACAGACATTTTTATATATTTCTATCTTAATACTTGTCTCTCTGATAATTTAAAAGACTTTAGAAATTTAAATCTTGATACACTACGTAGTTTTGTGAAACACAGAGCTAACTTTTGTTATTCCAGAAAACTGGAAACATAAACACAGCCCTGTGTTTCGCAATACGCCGACAGGTGTATCACAAAACACGGGGCTATAATATTTTGATTGCACAGGTCGGCATTTTTTTTGTGCAATTGGCTACTTGATAGCAATTTATAAAAATGCGTAAGCCACATTAAATAGGTCGAAGACCTTATATTTAGATTCACCATAATTTATTGATGATAAAATATAATTTAATGTTTTACAACATCTTTTTTGCAGTATAATAAGTTTAATCTTAATTTTTAGCAAATATAATAAAAATAAT
>JAOZVK010000604.1 GCA_029938185.1 Bacteroidales bacterium
TGATACAAATTTATTGATTATTAACACCCCAGTCTTCGACCTATTTATAGTTGCTAACGCATTAATACAAGTATCACTTAATCAGCGAATTACAAGCAGGTAGATGTCGAATTTTTTTTATAATAATGAAACTTATGACTTGTTTCACTATTTATTGATAAAATTTACAAAATAGTATAAATGAAAAATGCCGAATTCGGGATCGAATCCGGCACAAAAATAAACAACCACAAAAACAACAAAAACGATCATAAAAATTTAATTTGACTTGCATTTCTATGATATCAACAAATCTTATTTTAAAACGTTTGCAAGATATAACAAAAAAAAGAAATAAAAAATAATTAAGTATTAATTCTTAATTTATATTGCTTTTTAATTTGTAATATTCTAATAATATGCAAATTAAAAAAAAAATTTTTTTTAAAAATTTCTTTTAAACTTGCTTTTTTTTAAAAAACACAAAAAAAACTCTAAAAATTAACTCTCAATGTTAGAAGGTGTACCTACATGCCCATCATCTGTTGTATATCCATACATACGGTCAAGTTTAATTTTATATTTTTTTTCTACAACTTTTCTTTTTAATTTAAGTGTTGCAGATAATTCTCCAGTATCAGGTAACCAATCTTGGCAAGTTAATTCAAATTTTTTAACTTGCATTGATTTGTCACTTTCTTTATTTAGAATATCAATTTCTGTCTGAAATTTACTTATCACTTTAGGGTTTTGTATAAGGTCTTTATTGTCTCTAAAATGAATATTATGTTCCGAACACCAACCATGTAGATATTCAAAAGCTGGACAAACTATTGCTGATGCAAATTTTTCGCCAGCACCTACTACCATTAATTGTTCTATAAAAGGTGATTCTTTAAATTTATTTTCAACTCCCTGAGGTGCAACATACTTACCAGTCGAAAGCTTAAACATAGACTTTTTCCTGTCAGTGATTTGCAATATATTATGTTCATGAAGTACACCAATATCTCCTGTATGAAACCAACCTTCGCTA
Organism: Bacteroidales bacterium; assembly: GCA_029938185.1. Lineage (GTDB taxonomy): Bacteria > Bacteroidota > Bacteroidia > Bacteroidales > JAOZVK01 > JAOZVK01. The sequence continues at coordinate 1,016 of JAOZVK010000604.1, forward strand.
TCAATTACTTCATTTGTTTTTTCTTCATCATTGTAATATCCTTTCATTAGATTTGGACCTTTAAATAAAATTTCGCCATCTTTGGCAATTTTTACTTGCGATGTTTCTAAAAGTGGTCCAACTGTACCAAACTTAATATAAGGGTAATTAACTTGATTTACTGATATTACTGGAGATGTTTCTGTTAATCCGTATCCTTCAAGTACTTTTATTCCAGCAGCCCAAAAAACTCTGGCCAATCTTGGTTGAAGTGCAGCACCACCTGATACTATAACTTTAAGATTTCCACCTAATGCTTCTCTCCATTTACTAAATATCAGTTTATTTGCAATTTGTAACTTTTTCTTGTACGCCCAACTGTTTGTAAATTCAAAATTCAACCCTAAATCTATTGCCCAAAAGAATAGTTTTTTCTTTATTCCAGTTAAATCTTTACCTTTTGTATAAATTTTATCATATACTTTTTCTAAAACTCTTGGTACACAAACAAAACCTGATGGACTAATTTCATTTATATTTTCTCCTATAGTATCAATACTTTCAGCATAATAGATACTACAACCTTGATATTGATATAAATAATTTACCATGCGCTCTAAAACATGACATAATGGTAAGAAACTAATAACTTTATCATTTTTTCCTAAAGGTAATAAATCCTTAGTACCATGTACATTACTAATAAAATTATTATGTGTAAGCATTACACCTTTTGACAATCCGGTTGTTCCCGATGTATATACAATTGAAAACAAATCGTCTTTATCAATAGTTTCTTTTATTTCTTCTAATTTCTTTTCATTTTTATTTTTCATTCCTAATTCTGCAATGTCTTTCCAACTAGGAACACCCTCTATTTTATCGAAAGTATAAATACTTTCAATGGTTTTAGCTTTATCGGCAACTGGTTTTATTTTTTCATATAACTCCTTGTTTGCCAATATAATTAGCTTTGCTTGTGAGTGATTTAATATATGTGTATATTCTGTTTCGCTTATTGTTGGATATATTGGAACATGAACAATACCAAGTTGAGCCATTCCTGCATCAATGAAATTCCATTCAGGTCTATTATTAGAAACAGTAGCTATTTTGTCACCTTTTTTAAGACCAAGTTTCATTAAGCCTTGACTGACATAATCAACATTTTCGCGAAATTCGCGAGAACTAAACTTTTCCCACACTCCATTACGCTTAACTGCTAAAGCATCTTCTTTTGGAAATTCAGTTAAATATCTTTCAACAAGGTCAAATGTTCTTTTTACTTCCATAATATTATTATTTTTTTTAAGTAATTGATGTTAAGTAATTGATATTAAGTAATTGATGTTAAGTAATATGATAGGCTAAAGTCTTTTACCTATTTTAATGTTGCTTACGCATTAGTACAAAGATAACTTAATCAGTAAGTTAGGAAAAGGTGAATGTCGAAAAACTTTTATAACAGTACTTATGTATAATTAATATAAAATAGAATAAAAGCCACAAACAGCCTAATTCTATTGCAAATATATTAAATATATTTTATAAATTAAATTGGCTCTCCAAGCCTTTTTAATTTATTTATATCCAAAAGTCCTTAATCTTACTGCTAATCAGCTGGTTGAAAATATAAATAAATTTGTTTGTAAATAATTCTTTTTCAATAAACACATATTCAGGATAATAAAATAATTAAATTAATTTATTATTGTATGTAAAAATTCAAAAATGTTATTTTTTGTTAGTTCAGGACTTCAGCATTTCTGCATATAAAAAAAGAATGACTGAATTTTCGGTCATTCCTTACATGCGTTTAAAGCATCGTCTGACGTGGAATAAGTTGCCCTCTGGCAGAGCTTATTCAATTGTTGCAAAAGTAGGAATACTTTTTTGAAAATAATTTTTTTCCGAATAAATTTTTAATTATATTTGTCTCGGAAATCTTAGGCAATTCACAATAAATAATTAGCCAATTTGTACGCAGGTATTTTAAGCTTTAACAATTCAAAAAATACGATAATATCGGGAATATTTGAGTGTTTTTTGAAGCCGTTAAAGGTTAAAAGAACAAGTGCAAATGGTTAATTATTATTTGTGATTTGCCTTATCAAAAGTTAAATTTATTCCACCTTAACTTTGACTCTTTTCTGTTCTATGAATGGGGGGTATTATAGGTCTTAGACTGGGGTGTTAATAATCAATAAATTTGTATCATGCTAATTTTATTCTTACAT
>JAOZVK010000605.1 GCA_029938185.1 Bacteroidales bacterium
TTAAAGCTTAAAATACCTGCGTGCAAATTGGCTAATTATAAATTGTGAATTGCCTTATGTTTCCAGTTTTCTGGAATAACAAAAATTAGCTCTGTGTTTCACAAAACACAGAGCAAACCGTAAATATTTTTTGATTGCACAGGTCGAAATTTATTAATTAATCAGGCTAAAATTAATATTGATTTTATAGAATCATAAAAATTTATTAATTTTGCCAGCTAAAAATATATTAGAAATAAATTTGACATAAAACAATTGCTAAAGAACACTCATTAAAACTCATAACTCGAAGCTCTTTTAATTTAAAAGTGCCAAAAAATCAGTTTTTTTATTAAAATATATTTTTGGTACATTTGGACATCTAATAAGTGTAAAGTCTGAGATAAATACTTGAGGGACAAATAATCCCCCCACAACAGTAAACATCAATATCATTATATTAATAACTTAATTTTTAATTATTTAACTAAATTATTCACGCATGAAAGTAATCAATTTATTAGATGGTAAAAGCATCATGCAGCTTTCTTTTATTCTATTATTATCAATAAGTTTAATTATATTTTACTACTACGGTTTTAACGACTATTTAACATACAACAATCTCAAAGAGTTTGAAATATATACAATAAAGTACAAACTATTTGCTCCTTTTATTATGATACTTTTATATATTGCATTAAACATAACAGGTATACCCAGAGTTTTTTTCACAATATTAGCAGGCTATGTATATGGAGTTTTCTATGGATTTTTATTTGCATGGGTTGCAACAATAGCAGGCTTATTTGTTTCATTTGTAAATATAAGATTCTTGTTTAAGGAGAGTTTTAAGAAGAAATTTGGTTCTAAAAAGTTTGTAAAAAAATTAGATGTCTTTATAGAGAAATATAACTTTTGGTCAGTTATTGTATTGAGAGCAGCATATATTTTCCCGTCAAGTTTTTTAAACTATACTTATGGTATCACTTCAATAAAAACACACCAATATATGCTTGGTTCTGCAATTGGATTTATTCCTGTTGTAATGTTTAATGTTGTTGTTGGTTACTTCCTTTCAGAAGGTATATCTTAATTCTAAGGTCTTCGACCTATTTAATGTGGCTTTCGCATTTTTATAAATCTTTGAAACACATATGATTGCACGAAAACAAATATCAAAAAACTTTTGTAAGACTGCTTATTAGCTTCTAAAGTTTATTTACGCACAAAATTGTTTCTAATTTTTAATTAACTGATAATCAACCACAGTAAAATTATTTAGGCGTAAGTAACAGAAAAAGGCTTGAAAAGCCTAATTATTAAATTCAAATATGATTAATTATGGTAAACAAATATTTATGTCCAAAATGCAATGGACAATTAAATGTAGCAAATTATATAATTTTAAAAATCAAAGTAAAAAGTAAAAGTGAAGGATTAATACTTTTTGAAACAAAACTTGGAAGCTATAAAGTTTTAAAAAATACAACATGTAGTTTCAACGAAGGAGATCATGTCAATTTTTTCTGCCCTTTATGTCACGAGAATTTAAGTATTACAGATGTCAATAGAGATTTAGCAAAAGTAAAAATGATTGACCAAACTGATACTGAATTTGAAATTGTTTTTTCCGAAATAGCAGGAGAACATTGTACATATAAAATTAGTGATAGCAAAGTTGAAGTCTTTGGCGAAAATAGTGGGAAATATATAAATTTTTTTGGTATAGAACCCAGATATTAAATATTTTCATATATTATGAGCACTCCTAAAAAATTTGATTTTTCTGTTACTTTTGATACAGAATTTTTAGGAATGCCCTTTATAATGCTAAGGTGTTTAATCTGGATAGAATTTTTATCAACCACCTTGTGTTGCCTTAATTATTAGTACTTTATCATTTTCGTTAAGCATAAAAGTATTCCACACTTCCTTTAAAATAACCTTACTATTTACGGCTATAGCAAGTCCAGTATAATCAAATATATTAGCCAATTTCAGAGCATTTGTTAAACTAAAATCCTGTTTTAGTTCATATAATTTATCATTAATAAAAATATTCATATACAATAAAATTAATTAACCTTATATTTAAATTCTATTTTTGATAATTCTTTATTAGCTTTAACAATCTTCTGCTCAAGGCTTGACTTAAATTCAACAACTTTTTTAAACACTTGCTCATCAGCTATTCCTAATATTTGAGATGCCAATATACCTGCATTTTTTGCACCATTAAGACCAACTGTTGCAACTGGAATACCAGGAGGCATTTGAAGAATAGATAATATTGAATCCCAACCATCAATAGATATAGATGCTTTAATAGGCACACCTATAACAGGTAATGGAGTAAGAGCTGCAACTACACCTGGCAAATGAGCTGCTCCTCCAGCTCCAGCAATAATAACTCTAATTCCTCGACCGTATGCATTTTTTGCATAATCCATTGCTTGTAAAGGTGTTCTATGTGCCGATAAAGCATTTATTTCAAATGGAATTTCCATATCATTCAAAAACTGAGCAGCAGATTCCATAATAGGTAAATCCGATGTGCTCCCCATAATTATACTTACTTTAGGTTTCATATTTTTTAAACTATTTTAATTATACATATTAGTATTTGATTATTAATGTTTAATTTATGTCTTCTACATAGGAATCGTTAAAAAATAACTTTCCTATTTGTTTTTTGTAAGATGCTTATATTAGGTGTAAACCAATTCGTAATTTGTAATTTATAATTCGTCATTTCCCTATTTAATGTGGCTTACGCATTTTGTTAATATTTTAATTCTGCAATATTATAAAATTTTTGTATATTAGTTGTCTTTTAAGTTTGATTAATATAGAAATAAAAATTATCTTTGCAATCTATTAATCATTTAAATTGTTGATTATTTCTACTTTACGAACTTAAAAGATATTGAAAATAAAATGTTTAGCATTCTTTAGTTAAAAAAACGGGCATTTTTCATTTATCGCTTGACACTTTTTGGATTTAAAACCTTATTTTTTTTGTTTTAACCTTAGTAGAAATAAAGTTTAATCGTCATTATTAACCTTATTACCTTATTTAAACGATTATAAATAAGGTTTAAGAAATTTTGGTCATATTTATTTTCTATTAAGGTTTAAAATAAAAAATAAGGTTTTTAAGAATAAAAAAAGTGTCAACTACTTTTGACATTTATGAAAAATGCCAAAAAACGCTTAGTATTTTGAATTTTTATTTC
>JAOZVK010000606.1 GCA_029938185.1 Bacteroidales bacterium
ATAAGGAGGATTACCAACTACAATATCAAAACCCTCAAAGTCTCCGTTGTCTGATAATATTTCAGGAAATTCAAACCGCCATTCAAAAGCATCTCTATAAATATTTCGTTTTTTTTCTTCTAATATTTCTCTTTCATTTTCTACTTCTATTTTTAATTTTTCATGCTCTTTTACCCATTGTTTTTTTTCTTCTTGTGAGAAAAAAATAAACTGTTCTGTTAATTTGGCTTCTTTTTTCTTAAATTCTATAAACTCTTTATCATGTGGGTTGGCAAAGTTGATAAACTCTTCTTTCAAGCTCTCAATTTTGTCTGTAATTTGTTTTTTTGCATTTCCGTTTTTTGTGTTTTTATAAAGTTCTACTTGTATTTTGTACTCTTTTGTAAATTTATGAAGTTTTTTTAATTGTCCATTTTTCAATTGACTACCGTTAAAATCGAAGAAACTTATTAATGTATCGCCTTGTTTTATATTTATATCAATATTTGGTAATGTTTCGAGAAGTTTATATCCTGTTTCTTTCGTATAAAAAGTATTTTTTAGTAACTCTATCCAAAGTCGTAAACGGCAAATTGATACAGATTTTTGGTTTATATCTACACCAAAAATACAATTTTCTATTAAGGTTTGTTTTTCATAGAAAAGTGTTTCTTGCAAGTTTTGTATCTCAGGTGGCGGAACTCCTGCGTCATTTACATAGTATTGAAACGGCTCACTTGTTTCATAATTTATTATATCAAGTTCATCGTTTATATTTTTTATTTCTATACCTCTTATTCGGTTTTTATTTGTGTCTTGTAAAATTTTAAGTTCGCTTTTTATTGCAATAAGTTCATTTAAAACTGAAACAAGGAAATGACCGGAACCTACTGCAGGGTCGCAAATTTTTATTGAATTAATTATTTCATTTGCTTTACTTCGTTCTTTTTGGTCGGTATAGTCAATAAAGCCTTTAAGTTGGGTGAAATTTTCAAATTGTTTTTTATAACTTTCATTAAATTTTTGAACGATTGTTTTTTTTAGAGTAGTACTGCTTATGTATGTTGTGATAAAACTTGGGGTGAAATATGAGCCGTCTTTATAACCGTTAATTTTTTCAAAAATCAATCCAAGAACGGCTGCATTTATTATTGTTTTATCATCGTTTTGAATTTCTGCCTTTCTATCACTCGAAAAATTGTATGCACTTAAAAAATCAAGTAGATATTTTAAAGTATTAATTCCTTTTGGTTCTTTTATCTTTAAAATACTGTCTTTTTGAATTGATATTGTTAGTCTGTTTTTTAAATCGGATATTTGTAGTGTTTGTTTTTCGAGTTCTGTTTGTTCAAAAAGTGAGCTGTTTAAGTATGGTAAGTTTCCATAACGTTTATTTACTGATGCAGTCCTATTTTCTGATTTTATTGCAAGTACTTCAAAAAACAGTTCGTCTAATTCTTCAAAATATTCGATATTTTTTGAATTAATAAAAGAATACTCTGTATTATCTTTATGGTATCTAATAAGCTGACCTTCGAGAAGTTTTAAAAATAAAATTCTATTTAACCAAGTGATTATCAACTCTAATGCGATACTGAATAATTGTTCTTTTTCATTTTTTCCGTATATTTCTAATTGCTCTATATTGTTAATTTTTTTCTTTACTTTAAGTACGTTTATTGTGTCTTCAAGTATTGTTCCTGATTTTATTTGCTTTTCTCTTGTTATTATTTTCTTTCCTTTTTCTGTTTTTATTTCCTGTAATCCAAGTATATATAAAAGTTCTTTGTAAAATTTAATATCAATTTTATTATAATCGTTTGCAAAAGGAAGTTTAAGCAGATGTTCTGGTGAGAATATTTTATATAGATTTATTAATTTTTTATTATCAGTTTTATTTGTATCATTTACAATTTCGATGTAATCATTCAAGTTAATATAATTACACTGTAAGTTTTCAATATCTTTATCAATGTATGGTTTGGCTATTTCATTATAAAACCATTCTGTTGTTTTTCCTGCAAGTTGTCCTGCATTCCATTGTTCGTATTTTATTTTAAATTGTTTATTTAAGTAAAAATATTTTTCAAATTCACTCGCATCAAAAATATACCACTCAAAAACATTTGATATTATTATATGTTTTATTTCTGTGTTATTTTTTAATATTCTTTCTTTCAAATAATAATGTATAGTTTCGTGTAAAGCTTTGGTATTAGGACTTTTAAAACTTATCATTTCCGGCAAAGTAGCACGCCCCTTTATGTTTGGCTTTTTTGTTTCAATAATTACTGAAACAGCAGTTTTGTTTGTTTTTCCTTTATGAATAACAAGGTCTTTGCGTCCTGCGGTATTTATTTCGTATTTATTTTTATAGAATGTATCTTTTAAAAAATCAGAAATATTGTTTTTGTTATGCTCTTCACTTTCGTTAGTGTCTATTTTTTCTATAAGCAGTAAAAATGTTTTTCTGAATAATTCAATATCTTTATATTTCAAATTTTGTTTGAAATATGATTGATTTATTGAACTATCTAATTTTTTTTTTTCTAATCTCATTTTTTTTATTTTTTTTAGTAAACGCTAACTAAGGTCTTCGACTTATTTAATGTGGCTTACGCTAAATTTATTTTCATTTTTTTAATATACTGATATTCAAAATTAGTAGAATTATTTAAGCGTAAGCAACTTAAAAAGGCTCGAAGAGCCATTTTATTTTACAAAAACGCATTTGCCTAATAAAACATGTTCTTTTTTTCCTAAACAGAAACCCTTTATTTGCACAGTTTCACCAATTTTCAGAGGACGAGTTATTTGCTTATTGGTATACATAGTACAGCTTATACCGAATGATTTTTTATTCGAAGAAAGAACAATAACAACCAATCCTTCTTTGTTTTTATATTGTTCAGTTAAAACACCTTTTACAATCAAAACTCTATTTTTATATTTCCAATCAGCATTTTTTTCGTCTTTTTTATAATCATTAATCACCATGCTTGTATTTAGAGGAAATTTAAATACTGGTTTTTTCTTTTCAACTATCGGTTTTTTTTTATCAGTAATATTTTTTTGTGTATCACATGATATAAAAAATATGCTTACTGTTGCAATTATAAAAAATAATCTTAGATGTTTCATTCGTAAATAATTTAGTTAAGTAAAAATTAAAAAAGTTCGGCATTTTTCATAAATGTCAAAAAGTAGTTGACACTTTTTTTATTCTTAAAAACC
>JAOZVK010000147.1 GCA_029938185.1 Bacteroidales bacterium
AGAAATGGCTGAATAATAGATAAATACAAAAGTAGAGATATTATAATAATAATAAAAAGTTTTTTAATATACTGTATATCTGATAATAGTAACTATTGAGAAGTACTAATCCAAAAAAATAAAAAATAAACTATTAAAAAATAACTTTCCGATTTGTTTTTTATGAATTATTTTGTAACCTTATTTTAGGACAAGACATAAGTCATCTGACTGATTCAAGCTGTCAGACGGATAACTATTACCTAAGTACTGTTACAAAAATTTTTCGACCTATACCTATTCATAACTTACTGATTAAATTACCTTTGTACTAATGTGTAGCAACTATAAATAGGTAGAAGACCTTAAATTCATTTTCGAGAACTTAAATTATACCAATCAATATTTCTTGACAAGAACATAACTGTTGAAAGTACTGTAAATAATCCTATGCTTCCGAGTAGTAATGCATAATCTTGTAATTGTAATGTAACAAATAAGAAACCGTATAATATAGTTAAAATACTTCCTGTAAGCATAGATACTTTAATGTTTTTAAATATACCCTGTGCATATATCGTTATTAAAATTATAACAGATATGCTTGATAATATGTAAGCTATATTAAATTTCATATGTTCGGAGAATGATAATAACAGTGTGTAAAAAATTATTAATGCCAAACCTGTTAATAAATATTGAATTGGGTGAATTCTGTTTTTATTAAAAATTTCGACAAAAAAGAACACCAAAAATGTAAGTGCAATAAACATAATGGCATATTTAGCAGTACGCATTGTTTTTTGATATTCATCAACTGGAATTAATAGATTGAGACCAAAAGAAGAGCCAGATACTTTGTAATCCATATTTTTCCATTGTTGAGGATATTCTCTATTTAGATGTAATATTTTCCAGTTTGCAGTAAAACCGTCTTTATCAATATTTCTTGTATCGGGTAGAAATGCACCTGAAAAACTTGGATTGTTCCAACTTGATTTCAGTATTACATTTGTTTCTTTTCCCAAAGGAACAAAATTTAGATTCTGACTCCCTTTTAATGAAATATCAAACGAAAATTCATATTGTTTGTTTATAACTGTTTCTAAATTAAGCTTTGTACTTAATCCCGAAATAATTACATCTTTTGATTCTAATCCGGGATTTAATGATAGTTTTTCTTTGCCCCACATTATATCTATTTTTTCTTCAATTCCGCGCATATCAGATATACCTATTGATATATATGCATCTTTCCATATTATATTATCGTTATTAATAGATAATTCCTTGAAATTGGGTCGTTCAATATTACCTTTTATATTCAGTTTTGTTGTATACAATATTACTTCATATATTCCTCTATATCTTATTTCGGGAAATAATTCGCCTTCGATTTTAAGGTTTTTTGGTAAAAAATGTGCGTATCTGATTTCTTCTAATGTAATTAGTTTATTATACTTATCATACGAACTTGTATAGACTTTATATGGTATTGTAACTACAGGTCCTGTTATTGTTTGAGAATCGCCCCATTTTGAACTAACTTCATAAATAGCAGAACGTTGTGTGCTTTCACGTTCCCTGATTAAAGACTTTATCATTTCGGTTGGTATTAATAGTATCAACATCAAAAATCCTATTGAAAACAGTCTCACTATTAGAGAATTTCGCAACCACATGTTAAATTTCTCGAAAAAAGATAAATCATTATTTGTCATTTTGTTTAATATTAATTAGTTAAAAGATAAATGTTAAAAATAAGGCTACCCGTCAGAAATTGGACAGTCTTGTTTATCAGGTATTTCGTAACAGGATAAAAATCAATCCTGTAAATCCTGTCCAATAATATACGTGTGGTCTTATAAAAATTAATAAATTACAACAATTTTATTAGTTCTAATTTTATTCTTTTTTTTATAATATTGCTTTTGCCCTCAGGGCGTTCTTACTCGTGAATGTATTTATACATAGGGCGTTGCCCCATGTTAATGCTTATGCCCTTTCAGGGCGAAAAAAACTAACAACGAAAAAAAAAACATTTTAGGAACTATTAAAAAAATGAAATAAGCTATTTTTGGGCAGTTTTTATAAGACCACTATACGTGTGGTCTTATTTTTGTTATACTTTTTTTTCATTTTAAAAATTGTTAAAAGCACTTTGAATTACAAAGCGAATTTTGTAAAAAAAATGGATATTCAAATTATCCTTTTTGACTTTTAATAAGGTGTTCAAGAGCATTTAAGTGTTCTTTAAATGCATTTTTTCCCTTTTTTGTTATCATGTAATTAGTTTTAGGTTTGCGTCCTATAAATAATTTATGGACAGTTATTAGTTCGTTTTTTTCTAAAGCTTTCAGATGACTTGCTAAGTTTCCATCTGTTACTTCCAATAATTTTTTTAAAGTGTTAAAATCAACTTTGTCATTTACCACTAATATTGACATAGCACCCAAACGAATTCTACTTTCAAAAAGTTTATTTATATTTGTTATAAGGCTTTTCACATCTAATAAGCTAAGTTTTTATAGTCTTTGACCTATTTAATGTTGTGGTCATTGTTTTCATATCGCTAAATTTGTTAAATATTTTACTTCTGATTCTTTTGCGATAAATATTTCAAGTTGTTGTTTTTCCTGAAATCCTTTTATTTTTGATTTAAATACTGTTACAAAAAAGATTGACATTTACTTATTTGTAACTTCTTAATTAAGCTATCTTTACACTAATACATAGCGTAGCGAAGCTACAAACAAAATTGATAAATTATTACTTTAAGCAAGTCTGATAGTTTCTATTTTTGCAAAACGTCCGCTCCATTTTTCAAAAAAATCATCTATTGATTTCTTTTCTTTTTTCTTTTTTGCAACTGGTTTAAACATTACAATGATTTCTATTTCTTGATTTTTATATCTGCTAATCTCTGGAATTTTAATAACACCGTTTTCCAAAACAATTGTTTCAAATTTATATGCTTTCATTTTTGTATTTTTTAAAGACATTTTTATAATAATAAGTAAAAAACAGCCAAATATCAAGTTTTAATGTGTATTTTCATTTTGCTTTTTTGTATGGTGCTTGCAAAAGCTCACACAATAATTGAGTTTTTCCATTGCTCACTTTATAAATGGTTTTACTACATTTTTTTTTGTAATTTTCATTTTGCAAAGATAAGAATTATTGTCTTTTTTTTAGTTGAGCACAACTTTCAGATTTGCATCATTATTTTCACCTCTTAAGTAGGTCGATATATAAAAACAACACTTTTGTTTTTATTATTATGCTGTTTATCAAGCGTAAGCAAAATTGTTAATTATCCATTATCCATTGTTCATTGTTAATTACTTACTGCCCTTTATTTTTCTCATATTTACTATACATCAATATACCATATATTATATGCATAAAACCAAATCCAATTACCCAAAACAGCAAACCATGACCAATAAATATTCCTGCCATTATTCCTAAAGCAATTTCAATTATTCCTAAATATCTAATATCGTTAAGGGTATACCTGCTACCGTTTATTAATGACAAACCATAGAATATTAATGTTGATGCTGCTACCATATGTGTTGCTCCCTGAATAATAAGTAAGAACGAAAAAATTCCTCCCGAAGCTAATGGTAAAAACAAGTTTATAATCAATTGTTTTGCTGTATTATCCCATAATGGTATACCTTTTCTTTTAGAATTTCGTGTGGTAAAAAAAACACCAAACGAAATTGCTAAACTCAAAATAACAATAGCATCAACAATTAATAATATTATCATTTCGTTAAAAACTGATAAATTTGTTAATATTAAACTTTTATCGTTGTTCGGAAAATAAATATAAATATACCAATAGGCTATTAATGAGCCAATAATTGCAAATACCCCTGCAAAAACTCCTGAAAGCCCACTTAACGAAATAAAACGCGACGAACGTTCCATTAATGAGCGTATCTGTGTTAAATCTTCAAGGTGCTTATTTTGTTCATTCATCTACTCGTTTTTAAAAGTACTTTGAATTGCAAAGTTAGTAATTTAACAGAACTATACAAAATTAATTATCAACAAAAATACTCTCAGTTCACAGTTCACTGTTCACAGTCCTCATGGGAATACCTTACTTCTTGGCTGCCTTCCGAAGACTTAAAGACTGCGAATTGTAAAAGGACTAATTTATAAATTTGTAAAATAAAAAATAAAAAATCAATTATTATTTATTGTAAATAATTTTAATATATTAATTTTGCAAAAAAAAATATAATTTTACAAAAATTAATTTATAATATCTACATGCATAATTATTTTCAACATTTCAAACTTCTTAGAAAGCGATTATTTTTTCTTATTTTTCTATTTGCATTAACCCGCCTGTTTTTTTACTTTAATAATTACTCAAATTTTTCTGATATTGGTTTTTTCGAATTACTAAAAATATTGTTTTTTGGTTTAAGGTTCGATATTTCGGCATTGGTTTATGCTAATCTTTTATTTATCATACTTCATATAATTCCAGGCGAATTTAAAGATTCTAAAAAATATCAATTATTTACAAAAACATTGTTTGTAATAACGAGTTCATTACTTTTATTAGCAAACCTTGCAGATTCTGAATATTTTAAATTTACAAAAAAACGTTCATCTGCCTATGTATTGGATTTATTTGGATTTAGTGGTATCGAAAGTGATGCAACAAGACAACTTCCCGAATTTATTACTCAATATTGGTATATAACACTGACATGGATTATTTTAGTTTATATAGTCATAAAAAAATATCGTAAGTTGGATCGTCGCAAGTTTTTTTACTTTAAAATGACTCCCAAAATCATAATTAAACAAAGTATTTGGTTTTTAATTATATCCGGAATATTTATAGTTTTTGCACGTGGAGGATTTCAACTAAAACCATTAAGAATAATTAATGCTGCAAGTTATACAAGTCCCCAAAACATACCGCTTATTCTTAATACTCCATTTACAATAATGAAAACACTTGGCTCGAAAAAATTACCTGAGAAAAATTATTTTGAACAAAATAAATTAGATAATATTTATAGTCCTCTTGTCAAATATACAAGTAACTCTAATTTTAAAAAAGATAATGTTATTGTAATAATTCTCGAAAGTTTTTCAAACGAATATATTGGTGCTTTCAATAAAGGCAAAGGCTACACACCTTTTCTTGATTCATTAATAAAAAAAAGCTTAACATTTTCAAATGCTTATGCTAATGGAACTCAATCTATTGAAGCTCTTCCATCAGTATTATCTGGCTTACCTGCTTTGATGGATAATCCATTTATTACATCAGATTATTCATCGAACGAACTAAATAGTATTGCAAGCCTATTGCGAGAATATAATTATGAGACCAGTATATTTCATGGTTTGACAAATGGTTCAATGGGCTTTGATAATTTTGCCAGTGTTGCTCAAATCGAAAAATATTATGGTAGGTCAGAATATGACAACGAAGACCACTATGATGGGCGATGGGGAATATTCGATGAAGAATTTTCGCAATATACAGCTAAAGAATTGGACAAAACCAAACGACCTTTTTTTAGTTGTTATATGACATTATCTTCGCATAATCCTTACACAGTACCAGAAAATTACAAAGATAGATTTACAAAAGGAGAAGATATTCACAAGGTTATTTCATATGCCGATTTTGCTTTAAAAAGATTCTTTGAAACTATATCAAAAATGCCTTGGTACAAAAATACTCTTTTTGTAATAACTGCTGACCATACAGGACCAGCTTTTGATGAATTTCATAAAAATAAAGTTGGAAGATATTCAGTTCCTATTATTTTTCATCACCCATCGGATACAACATTACAAGGTTTAAATGACTATACAATTGTACAGCAAACAGATATTTTACCATCAATTATGGATTACCTTAATTATCCTAAACCTCTGGTTTGTTTTGGTAATAGTGTTTTTGATAAAAAATCAGAAAGATTTGCTGTAAACTATATTAGTGGGATTTATCAAATTATTAAAGATGATTATTCTTTGCAGTTCGATGGTGAAAAAACAATATCTTTGTTTGATATAAAAACAGATAAGTTATTAAAAAATAATCTTATAGATAAAAGAGATAATACAGTTCTAAAACTTGAAAATAAACTTAAAGCTATTATTCAATCATATAATAAACGAATGAATGATAATAATTTAACAAGAAAAAAGAAATAATGACTGGCATAGCCAGAATAAATAAATTTAAGGACACAGATATACAGTATGATTAAAATTTTGTGCCTTAATTATAATAATATGGTAAATTAAAAAAACATGAGAAAAAGCACAATGCTAAAAAATATAATAAATTCAAACGAACTTGAATTTATTATGGAGGCACATAATGGACTATCTGCTAAAATTGTAGAAGAAGCTGGTTTTAAAGGGATATGGGGAAGTGGATTATCACTTTCGGCAGCATTGGGAGTAAGAGATAATAATGAAGCATCTTGGACTCAAATACTTGATGTTCTCGAATTTATGAGCGATGCAACAAGCATTCCTATTTTACTTGATGGAGATACCGGTTATGGCAATTTTAACAATATGCGTAGATTGGTTAGAAAACTCGAACAGCGTAATATAGCCGGAGTTTGTATTGAGGATAAACTTTTTCCTAAAACAAACTCATTTATTGGAGGCGAAGCTCAACCATTAGCCGATATTAACGAATTTGCAGGAAAAATAAAAGCAGCGAAAGATACTCAAATTGACCCCGATTTTGTTGTAGTTGCACGTGTTGAGGCATTTATTGCTGGTTGGGGATTAAACGAGGCATTGCGTAGAGCCGAAGCATACAGATTGGCAGGTGCCGATGCTGTACTTATTCATAGCAAGAAAAGCAATTCGTCAGATATTGAGGCATTTATGAAAGAGTGGAATAATAGACATCCTGTTGTTATTGTTCCTACAAAATATTATTCGACACCAACCGATAGATTTCGCGAACTTGGAATAGCACTTGCAATTTGGGCAAATCATAATATTAGAGCTACTATTGATATAATTCAAAGAACATCAAAACAGATTTTCAAAGACCAATCGCTTATTAATGTTGAAGACAAAGTGGTTTCGGTTAGCGAAATTTTCAGACTTCAAGGTGCAGAAGAATTGAAAGAAGCTGAAAAAAAATATCTTCCAGCTACTGGCAAAAATGTAAATAGTATTATCCTGGCAGCTTCACAAGGCGATTTAGGCGAACTTACAAAAGAAATTCCTAAAACTCTACTCGAAGTAAACGGAAAATCATTACTTGAAACTCAAATCGAAAACTATAATAAAGTAGGGATAAAAGATATTTCTGTTGTTACAGGCTTCGAAAACAATAAAATTGCATTTACTAACATTCAATCTATAAACAATAATATTTATAATAAAACCAAAGAACTATATTCACTGTATTTAGCAAAGGATAAAATTAAAGATAATACAGTAATTAGTTATGGTGATATTATTTTTCGTAGTTATATTTTAAATGATTTGCTTAATGATAATAGTGATATTACTGTTATTGTAGATGCAGATTACAACACAAAAAACAATAAGCATAAAGACTTTGTAACAAACTCAAAACAATATAACAAAGACCTATATCAAGTAGGAGTGCAACTAACACATATTTCTACAAATGCAGAAAATAGAGATATTCATGGCGAATTTATTGGTCTTTGGAAAGTAAATAAAACAGGTGCAAATATTGTTAAACAAGCATTAGATACTTTATCAAAAAACGAAGCTTTCAACAAAATGACAAGCAATGATTTATTTAATGAAATTATTAAAACACACCCAATTGCTGTTAAATATATTAAAGGCTCATGGATTGATATTGATACTTTTGTAGATTTGCAAAATGCTAATAAAATTTAGGCAAGCACAAATAATAAATACTGAATTTATGGAAGAAGCATTAGAAAAACTTAAAAAAATATTTGTTTTAATAAGTGAAAAAGACAAGAAAAAACTACAAACAGAACTTGCCAAAATGATGCCGGTAGATTCAAATGCACGTGTTACAACTAAAATCGGTTGGGGGCATTTCAATGATTTAATTCAAGTCGGTTTAACATTTATGGTTGTTCCGTATATAAAAGAACAAAAAAACAGAAGCGGTTTTTCATTATTAAGTGAATTAATAAAAAAATCGGAACTAACTATTAGTAAATTTAATGAAGGTTTTGATATAATTTTAACCAAAAAGCCAGATAAAATAAAAATAGGTTTTATACCAGCATTAGAAATTGCCGAAAAAACAAAATCATGTAGAATAAGTTTTAATATAAATTGAATTTATGGAAGAAGCATTAGAAAAACTTAAAAAAATATTAGATTTGATAAGTGAAGAAGACAAGAAAAAACTACAAACAGAACTTGCCAAAATGATGCCAACAGATTCAAATGCACGTGTTACAACTAAAACAGGTTGGGGGCATTTCAACGACTCAACTCAAGTAGGTTTTGATTTTATGACTGTACAATACAAAAAAAGTTATAAAATGAATGATGCTTTTTATTTTTTTAGTAAATTAATGAAATCCTCTGACTTATCTACAAATAAATTTATTGAAGCCTTTGATATAATTTTAAATAAAAAACCTGTTAGAGTAAAATTAGGTTTTATACCAGCATTAGATATTGCTGATAAAACAAAAGCATGTTCTGTTAATTTTAAAATTTAATAAATAATGGAAAAGGCAAAGTGCCGAAAATGCGGAAAATATGATTATGTTGAAAAACACCATGTAGTTCCTCAAGGAATACTTAAAGATGGTGAAACAGTTCAATTATGTCCAAATTGCCATACAAAATACCATATTAAACTTGGTCGTAAAAACTTAAAAAACCATAACTTTGAATTTTATTGGAAACATTATCTGAAATGGATAAATGGTTTATTGTTAATATTAATTTTGATAGGAATTTACTGGGGAAGTATTGAATAATGAATTTATGAAAGAAGCATTAGAAAAACTTAAAAAAATATTAGATTTTGCAAGTGAAAAAGATAATGAAAGACTACAAACTGAACTTGCCAAAATGATGCCAGCAGATTCAAATGCACATGTTACAACTAAAATCGGTTGGGGACATTTCAATGATTTAATTCAAGTAAGTTTAACATTTATGGTTGTTCCATATATAAAAGATCACAAAAACAGAAGCGGCTTTTCATTATTTAGCGAATTAATGAAAAAATCAGAACTTACAATTAATAAATTTAATGAAGGTTTTGATGTTATTTTAATACAAAAGTCTGATAAAATCGAACTGGGGTTTATACCTGCATTGGAAATTGCTGAAAAAACAAAATCATGTTCTGTTAGTTTTAAAATACAATAAATCATGGAAAAATACGATTATCTTGAAAAACACCATATTAAACTTGGTCGCAAAAACTTAAAAAACCATAACTTTGAATTTTAAGTAGTCTTACAAATGTTTTTCGGTATTTATTTTCGTATAATTAACAATATAACAGTAGTTTGTAAAAACTCGTAAGCCACATTAAATAGGTCAAAGACCTTAAAATATATAGTTTTATTTATGTAGACTGAGTAAACTTTTAGCTTTTAACTTTTAACTTTTTAATTTATAATTCATGTTGAATACAAATAAATTCGGAAATAGCTTAAAAAATCTAGGTTATGATTTTTTCAGTGGAGTTCCATGTTCATTTCTAAAATACTTGATTAACTATGCAATAAACGATTGCGAGTATATTATGGCAACAAACGAAGGAGATGCAGTTGCAACATGTGCAGGAGCAAGTGTTGCTGGACGCAAAACTGTTGTTTTAATGCAAAATTCAGGACTTACAAATGCAACTTCACCATTGACATCATTAACTTATACTTTCAAAATACCAGTACTTGGTTTTGTCAGCCTACGTGGAGAGAAGGGAATAAATGATGAACCTCAGCACGATTTAATGGGTCGAATCACTACCCAGATGCTTGATTTGATGAAAATACCATGGGGTTTCTTATCAAATGATTTTGAGGAGGCTATAAAACAATTATCTGAAGCCAATAAATATATTGAAAAAAATGAAACTTTTTTCTTTGTTGTTAAAAAAGGTACTTTTGATAAAGTTGAACTTAAAGAACAAAAACTACACAGAACTTTTAATAAACTAAAGCTGACTAGAGGAAAAAGAGAAACATTTCCACCAAGAATATTGGTTTTAAAAGAAATATCAAAAATAAAAAATAGTGATACAGTACTGTTGGCAACAACTGGAAAAACAGGAAGAGAGTTATACGAAGTAGGCGACTCTCCTAACAACCTGTATATGGTAGGTTCCCTGGGCTGTATAAGTCCTTTCGCTATGGGAATAGCTTTATCAAAACCAGATAAAAATGTAATTGCTATTGATGGAGATGGCTCATTACTTATGAGAATGGGAACAATTGTAACAAATGCATATTACCAACCTAAAAATATGCTTCATATATTGCTAGATAATAATTCGCACGATTCAACAGGAGGTCAGGCTACAATATCTCAAAATGTCGATTTTATTGAAATAGCCTCGTCAGTTGGTTACGAAACAACTGCATATATTCACGATTTATCTGAATTAGAAAAATTTATTAAAAATTGGAAAATATACAAAGGTTTGTGTTTCCTTTATATTAGAATTGCCAAAGGTTCCAAAACCCCTTTAGGTAGACCTAAAATAAAACCGTATCAAGTAAAAGAAAGATTAGTTGAATTTTTAAATAGTTAGGCATTTCAAACCTTTTAGTTTGCTTATGCATCAATATTTTTTACGATATTTGGTTTTCAGATGAATAAATAGAAAAAAAAATTGTGGATAGTCCCTACAAAACAGTGTTGGTATACTAAATTTTACTAAGGTCTTCGACCTATTTATAGTTGCTTACGCATTAGTACAAAAATAATTCAATCAGTAAGTTATAAATATGTAAATGTTGAAAAACTTTTGTAATAATACTTATATCTGCGAATTTTTTCAACCTGTGCAATCAAAAGTCCGATAGGACGAACTATTGTAAACCCACAACGATAAGTTGTGGGAATAGAGCAAAATAGTTCGTCCCTTGAGGGACTTTCAGAACTCACAAAAAGCGTCAAATTGAACAAAAACAATGGCAAATTAAAA
>JAOZVK010000148.1 GCA_029938185.1 Bacteroidales bacterium
TTACAATAAGTTACAACTTTACAAAGTGTCGATTTTATACAATGACCTACTTACTATACGTGTAGCCGTCTTCGACCTAATTAAAGTTGCTAGTATAACAAGACGTAAGTTTCTTTAGAATTATTTAGACAGGATTAACAGGATTTACATGTTTAAAATCCTGTTAATCATGTAAATCCTGTCAAATTATTACATTTGTAAACTTAAGCAACTTATGTCTTAATACACTAGTATAACAAGTCATAAGTTTCTTTAGAATTATTTAGACAAGATTTACAGGATTTACATGTTTAAAATATCCTGTTAATCATGTAAATTCTGTCAAATTATTACATTTATAAACTTAAGCAATTTATGTCCTAATACAATAGGCATTTGTTAAACTTTTAAAAATTAGCAACTTTACAGTAAGTAAATGTACTCACAATTTTGATTGATTACTATTTTATACTTAACTAAATTTTATATAAAAAAAATGAGTGATGTTTTGTTACACGAATGTGGAATAGCTCTTATCAGATTATTGAAACCATTAGAGTATTATCATAAAAAATATGGTACTTGGAAATATGGTTTAAACAAATTGTATTTGCTAATGGAAAAGCAACACAACAGGGGACATGATGGAGCAGGTGTTGTTAGTATCAAAATTGACTTGCCACCCGGTAAACGATACATACATAGGGTACGGTCAAACTCGGTGCAACCTATTAAAGATGTATACAAAAAAATATATTTAAGACAAGAGAAAGCAAAAAGTGCAGCAAAATTAAGTTCTAATGACCCTATTTGGGCAAAACAAAATATCCCTTTTGCTGCCGAATTGTATTTAGGACATTTACGGTATGGTACTTTTGGGAAAAACAATATTGATAATGTTCATCCAGTTATGCGACAAAATAATTGGAAATCAAGAAATCTTGTTCTTGCAGGTAATTTTAATCTAACCAATGTAGATGAACTACATAGCATGCTTATAAGTTTTGGACAACATCCCGAAGATTATTCGGATACTGTGACAATGCTCGAAAACATGGGACATTATTTAGATGAAGAAAACCAAGGACTTTTTGATTTATATAAAAAACGAGGGTTTTCAAATATGGAAATATCTCCTTTTATTGAAGATAATATTAATATAGAAAATATTATAAAAGAATCGAGCCGCAAATGGGACGGAGGTTATGTTATAGCTGGAATGATAGGACATGGCGATGCTTTTGTAACAAGAGACCCTTCGGGTATAAGACCTGCATTTTATTATCATGATGATGAAATTTTTGTTGTTGCATCAGAACGTCCTGTTATACAAACTGTAATGAATGTTGCTACCGAAAAAATAAAAGAAGTAAAACCAAGTGAGGCAGTTATTGTAAAAAAAGATGGTACTATTGTAAAAAAGAAAGTCAAAAATGAATTAGAACGTAAATCTTGCTCTTTTGAACGTATATATTTCTCAAGAGGAAGTGATGAGTTTATTTATAAAGAAAGAAAAAAACTCGGTGAGCTAATAACCCCCCAAGTTTTAGAAACCATTGATTATGATATTAAAAATAGTGTTTTTTCTTTTATTCCAAATACAGCAGAATCGTCTTTTTATGGAATGGTCAAATCTGTTGAAGATTATTTGATTGATGTTAAAGTAAATGAAATATTCTCGATAAAAAATGATATAACAAAAGAAAAACTAAGTGAAATTTTAAGTGAAAGACCAAGAATTGAAAAAACCGCTATTAAAGATGTGAAACTACGTACATTTATAAGTAAAGACGAAGGAAGAGACGATTTAGTAGGGCATGTATATGATATTACTTATGGAACTATTAGAAAAAATAAGGATAATCTTGTAATAATTGACGATTCAATAGTGAGAGGAACTACGCTTAAACAAAGTATTTTGAAAATTTTGAGTAGGCTTAAACCAAAAAAAATTATTGTAGTATCATCTTCACCTCAAATTAGATACCCTGATTGTTATGGTATTGATATGGCTAAACTTGGCGACCTAATTGCTTTTAAAGCTGCTATTGAATTATTAAAAAAAGATGGTAAAGATGATATAATAAATCATGTTTATAAGAAATCGAAAGAACAAATTTCAAAACCTAAAGAAGAAATACAAAACTTTGTAAAAGAAATATATAAACCATATACTCCAGAACAAATTTCAAAACAAATAACAGAATTACTAATAACTGATGGTTTAAATACTGATGTAGAAATTATTTATCAATCTATTGAAAATCTGCATATTGCTTGTCCTAATGATACAGGAGACTGGTACTTTACCGGAGATTATCCAACACCTGGTGGTAATAAGGTTGTAAATAAGGCATTTGTTAATTATATTGAAGGCAATACTTCAAGAGCTTATTGAGGCTCTTAGAGCCTTTTCACTTTGCTTACGCATGGTTTTTTACTATATTTGATACAAATTGATTAAATAACAAAAATAAATTTGTGCGTAAATAAACTTTATGAGCCTTTATTTATTATGGATGCACAATAATTAGGTATTAGGTACTGTTACAAAAGTTTTTAGACATTACCTATTCATAATTTACTGATTAAATTGTTTTTGTATTAATGCGTAAGCAACTATAAATAGGTCGAAGACCTTAGTGAAATTATTAATTACTTATATGTTGAAAACAAAAAAACAAATAAAACAACTTTTCGATTCTTTTGATAATTATAAAGTCTTGGTTATTGGCGATGTTATGCTTGATGCTTATTTGTGGGGAAGTGTTGAACGAATTTCTCCTGAAGCTCCAGTGCCTATAATACATTGTAACAAAAGAGAAAACAGACTTGGTGGTGCTGCCAATGTTGCTCTTAATGTGCAAGCACTTGGTGCAACACCTATTTTATGTAGTGTTATTGGTAAAGATGAAAAAGGAGATATTTTAAAAAAATTAGTTGAAAAAAGAAATTTATCAAATATTGGTTTATTGTCAAATAAAAAAAGAAGAACTACAATAAAATCAAGAATAATTAGTAGTAATCAACATTTGCTAAGGGTTGATGAAGAGGATGTTGAAAATTTACAGTCTGATATAGAAAATGAATTTATTATACACATAATAAAGTTATTAAAAAATCATAAAATTAGTACTGTTATTTTTGAGGACTATGATAAAGGGGTTATAACAAAGCGTGTAATTGAAAAAACTGTTAGTTTTTGCCAAAAAAAGAATATTCCAATTTTGGTTGATCCTAAAAAGCGTAATTTTAATTATTATAATAATGTTACTCTTTTAAAACCAAATTTTAAAGAATTTATTGAAGGTTTAAATATTGATATAAATAAAAGCAATATAAAATCTATTTTCAAGGCTTCAAAAGAATTAAGCAAAAAACTGAACTCAAAATATATAATGATAACTCTTTCAGAATTAGGAGTTTTTATTTTTGATAATGATAATTATTTTCACATTCAGGCAGAAATAAGAGATATAGCAGATGTTTCGGGTGCCGGTGATACTGTAATTAGCACAGCAGCATTATGTTTGGCTGCTGGACTTAGCTCTTATGATATTGCAAAAATATCAAATTTGGCTGGTGGTCTTGTTTGCGAAAAAGTTGGAGTTGTTCCTATAAATAAAAAACAATTATTAAAAGAATGTATAAAAAAACTTTAAGATGCTTTGGAAGTCCATCATTAGGCGATAGATTTGCTATATCACACAACTAAGGTCTTCGACCTATTTATAGTTCCTTACGCATTAGTACAAAAACAATTTAATCAGTAAATTATGAATAGATAAATGTCTAAAAACTTTTGTAACAGTACTTACATAGTGCGTAAGCAACATTAAAAAGCTCGAAGAGCCAAATTTTTGAAATCTTAATTAATTCAATAATACATATGATACTGTTTTATCAATTCAATGAAAAAAAGTTTTATGCTGTTAGTATAAATAAAGAACTTAGTTTAGAAGATAAAGAAAAATTAGCTTGGTTGTTTGGAAATGCTAATTTAGTTAATAGCAAAATAATTGAAGGTTTTTTTGTTGGACCAAGAAAAGAAATGATTACTCCATGGAGTACAAATGCTGTTGAAATAAGCAAAAATATGGGAATAGTTGGTATTAGTAGAATCGAAGAGTTTTATAAACAAGATACTAATAAACCAGAATTTGACCCAATGCTTAAAGCATTTTACAACGAACTTAATCAAGAAATTTTTAGAATTGAAAAAACTACTGAGCCTGTTTTATATATAAAAGATATTTACGAATACAATAAACAAGAAGGCTTGGCATTGAGTAACGATGAAGTAGAATATTTAAACTCGGTAAGTAAAAAAATTAAAAGAAATTTAACCGATAGCGAAGTCTTTGGATTTTCGCAAGTAAACTCGGAACATTGTAGACATAAGATTTTTAATGGCACTTTTATTATTGATGGTGAAGAAATGCCCGAAACTCTTTTTCAATTAATAAGAAAAACTTCAAACAAGAACCCCAACAGAATAGTATCGGCATACAAAGATAATTGCGCTTTTGTTGATGGTCCTATAATTGAACAATTTGCACCCGAAAGTCAGGACAAACCCGATTATTTTGTAGTTGAAGATATTAAAACTGTAATTTCATTGAAAGCCGAAACTCATAATTTTCCAACAACAGTAGAGCCTTTTAATGGTGCAGCTACAGGTTCGGGAGGCGAAATAAGAGATAGATTGGCTGGTGGAAAAGCATCTTTACCAATTGCAGGAACAGCTGTTTATATGACTTCGTATTCGAGAAACGATGAATCAAGAGAATGGGAAAAAGCAACCAAAGCAAGAAAATGGCTTTACCAATCGCCCGAACAAATACTTGTAAAAGCATCGAACGGAGCAAGCGATTTTGGTAATAAATTTGGACAACCTTTGATTTGTGGCAGTTTGCTAACTTTTGAACATCAGGAAAATAATAAAAAATATGCCTACGATAAAGTTATTATGCTTGCAGGTGGCATTGGTTTTGGAAAAGAAAAAGACAGCATGAAAGAAACTCCCGAAAAAGGCGATGTGATTGTTGTTTTGGGTGGCGATAATTATAGAATAGGAATGGGTGGAGGTGCTGTTTCGTCTGTTGCTACTGGTGAGTATAATAATGCAATTGAACTAAATGCTGTACAACGCTCAAACCCCGAAATGCAAAAACGAGTTGCAAATATAATTAGAGCAATGGCGGAGGCTAAAATAAATCCAATAGTATCAATACATGACCATGGAGCAGGTGGGCATCTAAACTGTTTGTCGGAATTGGTTGAAGAAATTGGCGGAAAAATTGATTTAAGAAAACTACCAATTGGCGACCCTACTTTATCGTCAAAAGAAATTGTAGGAAACGAGTCGCAAGAAAGAATGGGACTGATAATAAAAGAAAAAGATATAGAAAAACTACAAAAAATAGCAGATAGAGAACGTGCACCAATGTATGTTGTCGGTAAAACTACTGGTGATATGAGATTTACTTTTGAAGACAAACAAACTGGCGAAAACCCAATTGATTTAGATTTATTTGATATGTTTGGCAAGCCTCCAAAATCTATATTAAAAGATAAAAAATCTGATAATAAATTTCGTGCTCTTGAATATGATATAAATAAAATACATGATTATATTGAACAAGTTCTCCAACTTGAATCTGTAGCTTGCAAAGATTGGCTTACAAATAAGGTAGATCGCTCGGTTACAGGAAAAATAGCACATCAGCAAAATGCAGGTTCATTGCATTTGCCATTGAACGATTGCGGTGTAGCAGCCATTGATTATAGAGGAAAAAAAGGAATAGTAACATCTATCGGACATGCTCCAATAAGTGCACTGATAAGTCCAGAGTCGGGTTCGAGACTATCAGTTGCCGAAGCTTTAACAAATATTATTTGGGCTCCTATTGAACAATCGTTAAAAGGCATATCGCTAAGTGCCAACTGGATGTGGCCTGCAAAAAACGAATCAGAAAATGCACGATTATATGAGGCAGTAAAAGGTTTGAGCGATTTTTGTATCGAACTTGGTATAAATGTGCCAACAGGTAAGGATTCACTTTCGATGACTCAAAAATATGGCAAAAATGATCTTGTATATTCGCCTGGAACTGTTATTGTTTCAACAGTTGGCGAACTTGAAGATGTTAGAAAAGTAGTGAGTCCGGTTTTTGTTGATAATGCTGATTATAGTATTTTTTATATTGATTTTTCGCAAGACAATTTTAGTTTAGGCGGTAGTAGTTTTGCACAAATTATTAATAGAATTGGCGACCAAGCTCCTACAATAAAAAATGCAGAGTATTTCAAAAATGCATTTAATGCAATTCAATATCTTATTAAAAACGAAAAAATTGTTGCTGGACACGATATTTCAGCGGGAGGATTAGTTACTTCTTTACTCGAAACAAGTTTTGCTGAAAATAATTTTGGTTTAGATATAAATCTATCCAACATTAATGAAACCGATATTATTAAATTATTATTTAGCGAAAATCCTGGAATTATTATGCAATCGGCTGATAGCAATTTTGTTGAAAAATATCTTACAGAACAAGACATACAATATCATATAATTGGAAATACTTGCAAAGAACGAAATTTATATATAAAACATAATGGAGCTGAATATAAATTTGAAATCGACACATTGAGGGATTTGTGGTATAAACCATCGTATTTGCTTGATAAAAAACAAAGTGGAAACGAAAAAGCATTAGAAAGATTTAATAATTATAAGAAACAAGAATTAAAGTTTGATTTTAAAGATTTTAGTGGCATAGCAAGCGATTTGAATATTGATATAAACAGAAGACAAAAAACTGGTGTGCGTGCTGCAATAATTAGAGAAAAAGGTGTAAATGGCGACCGCGAAATGGCTTATGCATTATATCTTGCAGGCTTTGATGTAAAAGATGTTCACATGACCGATTTAATTTCGGGACGAGAAACTCTCCAAGATATAAATATGCTTGTTTTTGTTGGTGGATTTTCAAACTCAGATGTATTGGGTTCGGCTAAAGGTTGGGCTGGTGCATTTATCTACAATACAAAAGCAAGAAAAACACTTGACGATTTTTATAAACGCTCCGATACATTAAGTTTAGGTGTGTGCAATGGTTGCCAGTTGATGCAGGAGTTAGAATTGATTGTACCCGAACACAAATTGCACCCCAAAATGATACATAATGACTCAAATAAGTTTGAATCGGGTTTTGTGAATGTCGAAATACCTAAAAATAATTCTGTAATGTTAAATACTTTAGAAGGTATGAGACTTGGTGTGTGGGTTGCTAATGGCGAAGGCAAATTTAATTTTCCATATAGCAAAGACGATTATTCTATACCAATGAAATATTCATACAACGAATATCCAGGAAACCCAAATGGTTCAGCATTTTCGGCAGCAGCAATTTGTTCGGCAGACGGAAGACATTTAGCAATGATGCCACATATTGAAAGAGCTTTTGCTCCATGGCAATGGGCACATTATCCAAACAATAGAAAAAAAGATGAGGTTTCGCCTTGGGTTTCAGCTTTTGTTAATGCTAAAAAATGGATTGAGACTGTTTAAGCTGATAAATTTATAAATCTTGTTTATGAGATGCGTAAATATCTTATAAGTAGTCTTACAAAAGTTTTTCGACATTTATTTTTTGTTAAATTGCATATTATTAATACACATAATATCAAATAGATATAAAATTTTAATAATTTATATATATGAGTAGTATTAGGACGGATAAATTTAATGCAACATCTTTTCAGGTTGATAAAAATAAAAAACTAAGACTTGAAGCAATTGTAAGTTTTTTGCAAGAAAATGCTGTAAGGCATGGTACGAAAGCTGGTTTAGGTTACCATAGATTCATTAAAGAAAATAAAATATGGATTATGAATCGGCTATCAATAACAATAAATCGTATGCCAATTTGGCAAGAAGATATCTATATTGACACTTGGGTAAAAGAGCTAAAGCGTGTATTTCTAATTCGTGACTTTTATATTAAAGATTCTGATAACAAACTAATAGGAAAGGCAAGCGGAACATACACATTAATTGATATGAATACTAAAAGACCTCAAAACTTGAGCTTTATTACGGATTATATGAAAACTGTCAGCGAAAAAATTGCATATAATAATATTGCATCCAAGGTTGAAAAACTAAAAACTATAAATAAAAAAGAAACTTATTTAACAAAATATAGCGATGTTGATTTGAATGGACATATCAGTAATATCAGATATATACAATGGATGCTTGATGTAATTCCAAGCGAAATAAAAGATAATTATTCGATTAAAAAACTTGATATAAACTATTTGGCAGAACTACATTTGAATGACGAAATTTGTATTAATATAGAAGAATTAGATAAAGAAAAAATATATCTTTGCTCTATAACTCTAAACAATAGCACAGAAGATGTGTGTAGAGCAAAATTTGTATTTAAGCACTAAGTGCTATTTAATGTTGCTTACACACTATGTGTAAACTATATAAATAGGTCGAAGACCTTAATTATACTAAATTAGGTTAAGGATTTTACTTTTATATAAAAATATTATAAGCTATTAATAAGTATATTGTACCATTGTATCATTGAATAATTGAACCATTTAAAGCATAGCCAATAACCATAATACAAATATAATTATAATTATGATAAAACTTTTAAGATTTATAATCATAATACTATTGGTAACTGCCGCTTGCAGTTCAAATGATAGTAAAAGCTCTGAAAAAATTACTAAAAACAAGGATTCATTGCAGAATAATGTAGATGAATTGACTGCAAAGAAATACTATTTAGCATTAAAAGATACAAGAGGAGTAAATAAAGTTAAAAAAAAAGTATTTAAAAGAAATGATGAAATATACTTTATTTTCGAAGATGTTGGCAAGTTTCAAAATGGTAGTGACAGTTTATCAAAAATAGAAATGAAAATGGAAGTTATAGATAATGTCGGTATTAGAGTTGCTCATAAACCAAATTTGCTTGGCGATAAAGGTATTGTAAAACTAAATAATGGAATTGCTAAAAAACCATTTGCATCTTTCTTGACCGATTTGGAAGACGAAGTAGGTAAATATGTTTTCAAAGTTACTATATATGATAAAATAAGTGGAGATAGCCTTATTATTACTGAAATGTTTATTTTGGAATAAATAGGTTTTATACTTTTTAAAATGTACTCCTAAAATAATTGCTGTTTGGTTTTAGGCAAATCACAAATAATAATTAACCATTTGCACTTGTTATTCTAAGCTTTAACGGCTTAAAAAAACACTCAAATATTCCCGATATTATCGCATTTTTTTAATTGTTAAAGCTTAAAATATCTGCGTGCAAATTGGCTAATTATAAATTGTGAATTGACTTATGTAGATGATTTAAGTAGTCTTACAAAAGTTTTTCGACATTTGCTTTTATACAATCAATTGCATGACAGCTGTTTCTAAAAATGCGTAAACCACATTAAAGTAGGTCGAAGACCTTAATATAATTATAAGTAAACTTTATGAAAAAAATAATATTAAAAGCTAAAGAATTTGTAATAACAGACATTTGGAAAATTGATAGTGAAAAACTACCGATTAGTAAAAAAATATTAATAACTATTTTAAAAATTGGAATACTTTCTTTTAAAGGGTTTCAGAAGGATATGTGTGCAATTAGAGCTTCAGCTTTAACATTTTACTCAATTCTTTCGATAGTTCCTGTATTTGCAATGGGTTTTGGTATTGCAAAAGGTTTTGGATTAGATAAAATACTAAAAAAAACGATAAAAGAAAGCCTTGCCGGTCATAAAGAAGTGGCTGAATATATATTAAGCTTTTCAACATCAATGTTAGAAAGTGCCAAAGGTGGTTTAATTGCAGGTATTAGTTTGATGTTTCTGTTTTGGACAGTAATGAAACTTTTAAATCATGTAGAAATATCTTTTAATGCAATTTGGGAAGCAAAAAAATCAAGGGGGTTTTCAAAAAAATTTACAGATTATTTTTCTATAATACTTATTGCACCTATTCTTGTAATTTTGTCAAGTAGTGTAACTCTTTATATATCATCTCAACTAACACAAATAGCAGAAGAATCGGAAACTATTCATTACATATCTCCATTCATTTTTGCTTTAGTAAAGTTTATACCTTATATATCAATATGGGCACTTCTTGCCCTACTTTATATAGTGATGCCTAATGTAAAAGTAGATATAAAATCAGCACTTATTGCTGGACTTTTTGCTGGTTTAAGCTATCAATTATTGCAATGGGGGTACATAAATTTTCAAGTTGGAGTGTCGCGTTATAGTGCAATATATGGTAGTTTTGCAGCATTACCCCTGTTTCTTATTTGGATGCAATTAAGTTGGAATATAATACTTTTGGGTGGTGAAATAGCTTACTCTATTTCAAATTATGAAAAAATTGGTATAAAAGACCAATTCAAAATAAGCTATATTCAAAAAATTGAACTTGCAATAATAGTTATAAGTCTAATTATAAATAAATTTACTGAACGAAAAAGTGCATTAACTATAAAAATGATTTCCGAAAAATTAAAAATACCAGAAAATGTAATTGAAAGTATTATTGAAAAATTAGTAAAAATTGAAGTTATTTCTAAAACTGTTACAGAAAATAGTAATATTTTTGCATTCCAACCTGCTATAGATATAAATATAATATCTGTAAGTTTTGTTGTTGATAAACTTAACAACAATAATTATAATGAATTATTGGTAATAAAATCCAAAGATTTTGAACGAATTTCGAATCTACTTGAGAATTATAACAAAAAAATTTCTGATGCTAATTCATCAATGCTGATAAAAGATATTTAAATTTATAGTTGCTTACGCATTAGTCTAAAGACAATTTAATCAGCAAGTTATGAATAGGTAAATGTCAAAAACTTTTGTAACAATACTTAATTGTATCCTTCATCAAGTCCGAAGTTGTTTGATATTTTATTTGCAAAAAGTGCAAATGTCATTTGTGTCATTCTACTATATCTTTCTTGTATATTATCAATATTGCTAATTGTCCCACTTGGGTCTGAATGCTCTTTGAAACTATAATTCCAGAACTCACAAAAACAGTTTTCTTTTTCCAAAACAATCGCAAGTTAAA
>JAOZVK010000607.1 GCA_029938185.1 Bacteroidales bacterium
TTAGGTGTAAACCAATTCGTAATTTATAATTCGTAATTTCCTAACTATTGAGAACCTACCAAAGGACTTTCCATTGTCCCTTTTTGGGACATAGAAACGTTTTTTTTTAACGATTAAATTTTATCGTAGAGAAGCTACAAACAAAATTTGGCTACCAGTTTTAAGTTAGACGCTTTTTAACCGCAAAGTTTCGCTAATCTTTACTTTAATTCTATGATTAAAACTACTTGAAAAACAAGACTGTCAAACTTCTGACGGGTAGCCGAATTATACAGGCTAAAGATTATTTTCGCACAAATTTATTTTTGTATTTTAATTTACTGAAAATCAATAATAGTGTTTTTTTTGTCATAAGCAATACAAAAAGGGCTTGAATAGATAAAATTATAATTTCTTTTTACAAATATATGTATTTAAAATTCAAGTAAATAATTCAAAATATACTAAATTTATTATAATACAAAACAATAATTTGTTTGTAACAATGTATTGATTTATTACTTTTGTTACTAAATAAACAAAGTTTTTCGGAATAATGAATAAAATAAAGCTTAACATTTTAGGATTGTCATACAGTCAGACTAACAGAGGTGCATATGCATTAATATTGTCAGAAGAGCAAGGAAAAAGAAGAATACCTATAATAATAGGTAGTAACGAAGCACAAGCTATTGCAATTCAGTTAGAAAATATACAACCTGTTCGCCCTTTAACCCATGATTTATTTTTAAGTTTGGCAAATTCATTTAATATAAATTTAGTTGAAGTAAATATATATAAACTTGATGAAGGAATATTTTATTCAGAATTGGTTTGCGAAAACAATATAAATCGAATAAAGATAGACTCAAGAACCTCCGATGCTATTGCATTAGCTATTAGGTTTCAATGTCCTATTTATACAACCGAAGACATTTTGCAAAAAGCAGGAATTATCATTGAAGATGAAAATGCATCGCCTGCTTCTGAATCGGAAAGACCAAAAGATACAACAGATGAACTATCTAGCTTATCAATCCAAGAGTTGGAAAAAAGACTTCAAGAAGCCATTGATAATGAAAATTACGAATTAGCATCTGAAATAAGAGATGAAATTTCGCAAAGAGAATAAGGTCTTCGACCTATTTAATGTGGCTTTCGCATTTTTACAAACTATTGTCATATATACTGTAAACGGTTATAAACTTACATTTTAAATTACCTAAGTCCAACTTTGACAAAGTTTAAACCTTTGTCAAAGTTAAATTTACAACCGTTCTAAGTATAGTTTTTATTGTAAAAAAACAAATGCCAAAAAACTTTTATATGGATACTTTGTATTTATTATTTAATAAATACTGAAAAAAATCATACCCACACTAAATAATTAATGTTTTAAAAAATACTAAATATTATTATTTTTTTCGAATTTGAAGTAATAATTCATATTATTAGATTTAAATTTGTAACATAATAATATGTGAGTCTTGGACAATAAAATCATTATTGATTACATTTCATGTGTAAGCAATATTTAACTGGTCTAAGACCTTAGCTATAAACTAAAAGCATAATATAATGAAAAGAATATTTGTTATAGGAGCAGGCTTATCATCACCAACATTAATAAAATATTTACTTGATAATTCCATTGAATATAATTGGAAAGTAATAGTAGGTGATATATCAGAAGAATCTGCACAAAAAAGAATAAACGGACACCCAAACGGCGAAGCTATAGCTTTTGATATATACAATGAAAAACAACGCACCGATGAGGTTAAAAAAAGTGATATTATAATATCAATGTTACCTGCAAGATTTCATCATTTTGTTGCAAAAGAATGTGTGAAGTATGCAAAGCACATGGTAACAGCCTCATATGTTTCAGAAGAAATAAAAGAATTAGACAATGAGGCAAAAGATAAAGGAATAATACTGTTAAATGAAATAGGTGTTGATCCTGGTATTGATCATATGTCGGCAAAAAATATTATTGACAGAATAAATAATGCTGATGGAAAAATAAACTCATTCATTTCATTTACAGGAGGTCTTGTAGCACCAAAATATGACAATAATCCATGGAACTATAAATTTACATGGAACCCACGAAATGTTGTACTTGCTGGTCAAGGACCTGCACAATATATACACAACGGAATGTATAAATATATTCCTTATTACCAGTTATTCAAAAGACTTCAACGGGTTTATGTTTTAGAATACGGCGAATTTGAAGGCTATCCAAATCGTGATTCGTTACGCTACCGAACAGTATACGGACTAGATGATATACCAACAATGCTTAGAGGAACTTTGCGTCGACCAGGATTTTCGCAAACATGGGATGTTTTTGTACAACTTGGAGTAACTGATGATACATATACTCTCGAAGATTCTGAAAATATGACCTATAGAGATTTTATTAATACTTTTTTGAGATATGAAAAAGATATACCTGTTGAATCAAAATTGGCTAAATATCTGAAAATTAATGACGATTCGATGATAATGTATAAGCTACGATGGCTTGGTATTTTTGAAAGAAAAAAAATTGGTTTAAAAAATGCTACTCCAGCTCAAATACTTCAACATTTGCTCGAACAAAAATGGCATTTTGACGAAGGAGACAAAGATATGATTGTAATGCAACATCAATTTGAATACGAATTAAATAATAAAAAAAGTAAAATAATATCATCAACTATTGTAGAAGGCAAAGGTAATATACATACAGCAATGTCGCTCACAGTAGGTGTGCCTGTTGCTATTGCAACAAAGCTTATTTTAACAGGTAAAATTAAAGCAACCGGAGTGCATATTCCTATTATAAAAGAAATATATGAGCCAATTTTATACGAATTAGAACAATACGGAATAAAATTTATTGAAGAAAAAACAGAACTAAAGTAAGGTCTTCGAGCTATTTAATGTTGGACATTACTCAATTATAAATTTTTTTTTTCATGTGCAATCAAAAATGTCAGATAGGACTATAACTATTGTTAGCCCCGTATTTCGCTTTGCTTCATACGGGGCTAACAATAGGTTGTCCTTACGGACTTTTGGCACAATTTGCAGATTCTGACATGATAAAAACTCTGTGGTTAAACTATAATAAAAAAAATACTAACTTAAGAAAAGAACATTTTAGGAACTAATAAAAAATTTAAAATAAGCTATTTTTGGCATTTTTCATAAATGTCAAAAAGTAGTTTACACTTTTT
>JAOZVK010000608.1 GCA_029938185.1 Bacteroidales bacterium
TAACGAGAGATAAAAAATTAGTAAAAGGAATGAAAAAAATGAAATATAAAAACATTATTTTATTCAAAGAATTTTTACAAAATGTTTATTTATAGCATGATAAAAAAAAGTTTTTAACATTGTGCTTGTTGTCAGTGCTTTGCGATTTTTCGCTTCGCTCAAAACCGCAAAGCAAACCACACAAACCACCGCCACCAGCACATTTCCGTTGTGTGCAACTGCAAAATCAACATATAAATCAATAATAAACGATTATGAAATTTGAATTAAAACTAAATATTGACAACGCAGAAGAAGAAATATCATATCTTAACGATTTTATAAAAGAGCATGATATTGAAGGTTTGGAAACTGAAATTCCCGAACAAAAAACAGAAGATGGCTCAATGGACGGAGCTTTACTCGTAAATGCTTTAAATTTAATGGTAGCAGGAGCTATTGGCGGAGTTTTAAAACAAATATTTTCTACATTAGGAAAATATTTTGACGGAAAACGTGCAGAAGTAGAATTAAAATACACTTGCCCAGATAGTGGAATGGAATTTAAAGAAAAATATACGTTTACAAGTGAAAAAAAACGAGAAGAAATTTATGCTGATTTCAAAAAAACAATTGAGAAAAATTGCAAAAAAGCCTTTACTTTGTTAAAACCTTAATAATTTTTAAGACGATAATGTTAAACTTACTTAATCCAAATAAAACAAGAGCAATATTAATTGGAACAACAGAATTTGTTGATTTTAATAACATTGATGCAGTTGAAAATAATTTAACTGAATTTGCAAAAGTGCTTGCAGATGAAAAAATTTTTGGGCTTTTACCCGAAAATAACATTGTAATTATTAAAAATCAAACAAATGAAGACGTTGAATTAAAACTAATTGAATACACAGAAAATGCGAGAAAAGAAAATATTGAAACTCTGATTGTTTATTTCGCTGGACATGGTTTTCGTAATAGAGAAGGAAAATATTTTCTTGCAACAAAAAATTCAAGAAAGAAATTAATACGAACAAGCGGAAATTCAGCAATTGCTTATGATACTGTAAAAAGAATAATTAAATCGTCAAAAATACCACAAACAATTATATTTATTGATGCCTGTTATTCGGGAAGTGTTGCTCAGGGCAATGACAAGCAAATTTTTAAAAAATATATAGCCGAAGGAACTTATACAATTACCTCTTCGGATAGCACCGAACTTTCATATTTCGACAGCGATGCGAAACATACAATTTTTACGGGAGAATTATTAAATATTCTAAAAAATGGACTTCAAAGCATTGAAAAAGAAAAAGTTTCATTAACCGATTTATACAAAGAACTGCGAACTTCCATAAAAGAGAAAAAGCCTGCAATGTCGCCGCAACAACTTGCAAGTAAAGAGATTATTGGCGAAGATTTTCTTTTTTTTAAAAACACAAATTATGACAAAAAAGCATTAATTCAAAACCAAATAAACGAACAAATGGCAGAAGCTGATAATTTATCTAATCGCCTCGAACTTGATAAAGCAGAACTGATATACATACGACTGAAAGATAAAATAACAACAGAAAATATTGATTTTGAAAGAAATATAATACAAGAACTTAACGAAAAAATAAATAAATGCCGTAATTTTGCAGAGCAAAAAAAAGTTTTTGAACAACATTATCATACAAAACCGAAAAAAATAAGAAATAACACAATAGGAAAAGAAATTGCAAACAAACGAAACATTACAATAATAGCTTCCGTAATTATTATAATTGTTGTATTAGCAATTTGGCAACCGTGGTATAAAAATAATACAGAACCTATCACAGAAAAAGATACAACAGAACAAGAAATAATTAAACCAGAATACCCAAAAATCGAAAACGGGGTTACATGGATAGACGAAAAACATGGACCTTTTATTGACAGAAGGGATACTCACAAATATAAAGTTATAAGAATAGGCGAGCAAGTTTGGATGGCTGAAAACCTTGTTTATGAAACAACTAACGGTTGTTGGGCTTATGACAACGACCAAAGCAATGTAGATATATTTGGTTATTTATATGACTGGGAAACAGCAAAAAAAGTATGCCCCAAAGGCTGGTCTTTACCAAGCGATACAGAATGGACTACTTTAACTGATTATCTTGGAGGAGAAGAAGTCGCTGGTGAAAAAATGAAATCCAAACAAGGTTGGCTTGAAAACCTAAATGGAATAAATAGTAGTGGTTTTAATGCTTTACCTGGCGGTTACAGTAGTAGGGATGTTTCGTTCCACGGTGTCTCTAACAACGGCTTCTGGTGGAGTGCCTCGTCCAACGGCACTTACATTTGGACACGCCACTTAGATAACAGTGGCATATACCGTAATGCCAGCGGCAAAACTACTGGCTTTTCTGTTCGTTGTATTAGAAAATAGATTTTTTTAATGCATCATCTTTATCTACTTTTTTTAGAAATCTAATTTTAAAGATTATGAAAACAAACAATAATTACATACAACAATTAAAAGAAATTTTAAGCAAATATAATCCATATTTAATTTTGCTTTTTGGTTCGTATGCCTACGGCACGCCAGATGAAGACAGTGATATAGATATTTTAGTTGTAACACAAGATGATTTTATACCGCAAACTTACGAAAGACATACTCAAATATACATGAAAATAAGTCGTGCTATTCGTCCTGTAAAAGAAGAAATTGCAGTTGATTTAATAGTCCACACATTACCCATGTATCAAAAATTTTTAAAATTAAACAGTTCATTTGCAAGAGAAATAACAAACAAAGGAAAAATAATATATGAAAACAATAACAAAACAATGGCTTGAATATGCCAAAGCAGATATAAAAAGTTGTGAGAACAACATTAAAGACGAATTTCTTACGAATATTGTAGCATTTCATTGTCAGCAGACAGTAGAGAAATGTTTTAAGGCAATAATAGAAGAAAACGACTTAGATTTTAAACGTATTCACAGTTTATTTAAACTATACAAAATAATCAAAGATAAAATAAATTTCAGTGTAGATATTGATAAACTTGAACAGATAGATAAAGTTTACACAACTTCACGCTATCCAGGCGATTTAGGATTGATGCCTGATGGAAAACCAAGCACTAAACAGGCAAATAAAATGTATGAATTTGCAAAAGAGATTTACGACAAAACAATAAAAATGTATAGAGATACCGAGATGGAAGAATAAAAAATGCCTATA
>JAOZVK010000609.1 GCA_029938185.1 Bacteroidales bacterium
ATAAAATTAGAACTAATAATATTTTGTAAATTATTAGTTTTTATAAGCCCAGTACCAGACTTATAATTATTACATTTTGGCTACCAGTTTTAAGTTAGACGCTTTTTAACCGCAAAGTTTGACGCAAAGTTTCGCAAAGTTTTGCTAATCTTTACTTTAATTCTATGATTAAAACTACTTGAAAAACAAGACAGTCCAACTTCTGACGTGTAGCCTACATATTTTAAAAAATGATTTTAATTTTTGGAAACATTTTTTTTATTCTTTGCTTCTCGTCATCTGATATTGGATTTTTGTATAAATTTAAATATTTTAAGTTTTTTAGACCACCTGTCCAATCTGGAATTTTAGTTATTTGATTTTTAGCTAAATTTAATGAAACCAAATTATTTAACTCTTTTATTTTCTCAGGTAAATCTGTAATCATATTATTTGCAAGTTCAAGACGTTTTATTTTTTTTAGTTTATTAATTTTATTTGATATACTAATTATCTTATTATACTTTAAATTCAAATATTCAATATTGTTTAAGCCAGCAATTCCTTCACCTAAGTTTGTAATCTGATTTCCTGCAAGATACAGATGGGTTAAATTTTTTAGTTTATTAATATTATTTGAAACTTCTGAAATATTATTATCGGATAAACTTAGAATATTTAGTTTTTCCAATTCATAAACACCATCTGTTATCTTGTCTAATTTATTTCTATTTAATTTTAATATTCTTAATTTTGTTAATTTATTTATATCATCTGAGATTGAAGACAAATTATTTGAACGCAAATCTAATATTTTCAAATTTATTAAACTATAAAATTCATTTGGTAATGATTGTATTCTATTATTTGATAAATTTAATGTGTGTAAACCAATAAGTTTACCAATTTCGGAAATTACTTCAACTAAACTTGTACTGTTTAAATTGAGATTTTCCAATTTTGTTAATTCGGACAATTCAACAGGTAATTTTTGAATATAATTGCTTCTCAAATTGAAGATTATTAGATTTTTAAATTTATTAACACTATTAAGTTCTTCTACAATAGCTGTTGATTCTAAATTTAATCTATACACAATTTCTGGTTCTTTCAATCCAGCTTTTATTGTTTGATATTCTCTTGTATATTTTAAATTCAAAGCAGAATCTTTTGACGAAATTTGATATAGTTTTATTTTTATTTTTGTATTAGGCATTTGCCTTATTATTTTTCGTTTCTCTGATTCTGATAAAGGATTTCCAAACAAATTTAATTCTTTCAAATTAGGTGTTTTGTTTAAAAAAGTAGATATTTCGTTATATGATAACAAATTTCCTTCAAGATTTAGAGTTTCCAGTTTGTTTAGAGTATTACTAATTTTTGGTAAAGTTTTAAGATTGTTTTTTCTTAAATTTAAATATTTTAAGTTCACAAAATTTCCAAACTCATTAGGTAAATGTTCTAATTTATTGATTTCTAAGTCTAAATATTCTAATTTTCGCCATGTTGTAATTTCTTCAGGCAAACTATTTAGTTTATTATTATTGAGTTCTACTCTAACTAAGTTTACCAAATTATTAACTTCAACAGGTAGCTTGTCAAGTAAATTATTTGATAGATAAAGTTTTTCGAGCTTATTAAGTGCAGAAATATTTGCTGACAGTTGAATCATTTTGTTTTTTGATAAATCCAGCTCTTGTAAATCCGAAAGCTTATTTATAATATCAAATGCCTGATTAAAGTCCATATGTCTATTATCACTTAAATTTAAAACTTTAAGGTTTTGAAGTAATGTCAAACTTTCTGGTAATGAAGTAATATACGATGTTGCAATATTTAGATATTCTAATTTATTATTTTTTTCAAGAAAAATAAAGACTCTATTAAAATCAAGATATCTATTAAAACTTATGTCAATCTTACGTAAATTTTTTAAATTGCTAATCTCTTCGGGTAAATTGTGTAAATCATTAGTACTAAGGTTTAAATCTTGAAGATTATTAAAATCGCCAATTTTACCCGATATGTTTATAAATAGATTGTATGCTAAATTTAACTTTTGTATTTTTTTAAGTTGTTGCAATTCAACAGGTATGCTTTCCAAACTCTGCCAACTTAAATCAAGATTATATACTTCGTTTGGTTCTTTTGAGGCAAGCAAAATAGATTTAAATTTTTTTGTTTTTTCTAGTTCATCATCATTTAGCAATTTGTCTTGTGCAACTATACTATTTATACTTAATATATATAAACAAATAAATATAAGTATTTTCTTCATTGGTACTTAGATTAAATTATTAAATTTTTTGCTCTTCGAGCCTTTTATGTTGCTTACGCCAGTTTTAAGTTAGGCGATTTTAGTCGCAAAGTTACATAAAGTTTAACATAAAGTTTAACATAAAGTTTCATTTTAACTTTATGGTTAAAACCACTTGAAAAACAAGAGTGTCAAAAACCTTACGTGGAGTAGCCCATTCTATTAAGGTACTAACAATATGTAGATTAATAAAATATAAATATTGAAAAACTTTTGTTAGACTACTTCGTTTCTAATTGTAAGTACTGTTACAAAAGTTTTACGACATTTGTATTTTGTTTAATTGCACATTATTAGAATATTAATAGAGTGCGTAAGCCACATTAAATAGGTCGAAGACCTTATATGTTTATATAAAGTAGCCAGCAACATCCTTAGTGTATGATTTGATAAAATACAAAAATAGAAGTTTAAAATTAATAAAATAAAATTTAAATTAATACTTTTTTTGATAAAAAAAATAAATTTAAGGTCTACGACCTATTTAATGTCGCATTTGTTTTATATGTAATCAATTGTGATTCAGGTAATAATCTATGAATAAAATAGATATATTTTTTTTTGTATAGGTGCTTAATATTTATATTAAAACTTAATTAGTTTTTAAAACTTTTGTTTTTCAATATAACTATTTATTATACTTTTTTTATCATTATTATTTTTATATGGTTTTATGCAATCTTTTAGCAATTCAATATCATATTCTAACATTTCAGTATCAATATATCCATACCCTATATATCTATAGTTTGATAGTAAGGTCTTCGACTGGGGTGTTAATAATTGGGGGTTTTTAGCCCTGAAAAATCATGCATTTTTTGTTCCTTTTTTTATACTTAATTATTTCATTGTTTATAATTCTACTTTACGAACTTAAAACTATTTGATAATTAAACTATTAAATCATT
>JAOZVK010000610.1 GCA_029938185.1 Bacteroidales bacterium
TTACAGGATTGATTTTTATCCTGTTACAAAATACCTGATAAACAAGACTGTCCAAGTTCTGACGGGTAGCCCATAGCAGCATCTCAATTCAGTGCTGGACTGGTCTTATAAAAATACAAGCAAAACAGCTTATTTAAGTTTTTTATTAGTTCCTAAAATGTTTTTTTATTTCGTTAGTGAATTTTTTCGCCCTGAAAGGGCATAAGCATTAACATGGGGCAACGCCCTATGTGTAAGTGCATTCGTAAGCAAAAACGCCCTGAGGGCAAAAGCAACACAATAAAAAAAGAATAAAATTAGAACTAATAATATTGTTGTAATTTATTCATTTTTATAAGACCAGCTCCAACCTCACGTGTAAAGCCCTTCGTTTTTCTACACCCTTTTTACTCTTTTTACAGTATTATTTCTATAACCATTTATAATTAGTGGTATCCACCCAAGAAATGGAATAAAATAAGCAAAT
The DNA here is from genome assembly GCA_029938185.1 of Bacteroidales bacterium. Lineage (GTDB taxonomy): Bacteria > Bacteroidota > Bacteroidia > Bacteroidales > JAOZVK01 > JAOZVK01. The sequence continues at coordinate 467 of JAOZVK010000610.1, forward strand.
GATATTGGATTTTTTATCATAAACCAAATTATTGAAAAGAAATTTGCTTTAAACTCAAAATCTTTATCTTCTTTCTTTTTATACTTTGTTTCAAATTCGCAAAAAAGAGCAGGCCAACTTGTTGGCAATATATATGGTAGGTATCTTATATTTTTAAATAATGTTTTGAAAAAATCTTTATACGGACGTTTTCCATATTTAGCAACTGCTTCGGTAAGTTCGGCTTGCATAAGAGGAGTTATTCTACTTGATAATTCTTTAAATTCTTCTTGTGTAATTTCATCATATGGCTTATCAATCATATTGTAAGGCTTTATTGGTTTTCCCATTACATAAATTAGTTTTGAAGGAAATCCAATATAAAAAGCCCATGGTTGTAGAAATATAGCAAAAGTAATTAAACCAAGTGGTAAAAAAGGTATCCCAAGTAAATTAACAAGCTTATTAATAGCATTATTACTGTATGAATATGGATTTATATATTCGCCATTAACTGTCAAAATAGGAATTATATCTGTTTTAAATTTTACACTCATTCGCAAAAAAGAAGTTTTTAATTCTTGTAATTGGTATTTTTTTCCAAAACCTTTACCAATTCCAGGTACACCTTCGGGATAGATTAGTATATTTTGCCCTTTATAATGCATCATTGTTTCAAAATTTTTGAAAGTTGCATCAATAGCACCTAATCTTTTCCACATGTTTGGTATTTGAAAAGGATTCATTAGAGCAGACATTGAAAGCATTGGCGATGATAGTGGTCTTATTGCTTTTGTTGAAAAACCATGTATTTGATTTATTTTATAAGCAAAAACCATCCCATCCCAAGGAAATGCCATTCCTGAATGATTGCTTGCAAATATTAAGGGGTGATTTTCGTTTACTCTTTCTGGATAGTCTTCAAAATTTACCAGTTCGGCTCTATACCAATATTCTGCAATATATTTCATAATCTTATCAATAAACAATTGTGCAAATTCTTTATCATACATTTCATAATATATCTTCTGATTTTCAATTATTTCATCATTTGGTTCAATAACAGCTAAACTATTATTATCTTTTTTTACTGGTTTGATGCTCATAATCACTATTTTTTTTATTTTTAAATTAAAATTTATTATTTACTTTTTTATCTAATGAAAATTCAAAATGGTGTAATTGGGCTACATGTATAGTATTGGACATTATTTTATTTTTTGACAGGATTTACAGGATTGATTTTTATCTTGTTACGAAATACCTGATAAACAAGACTATCCAACTTCTGACGGGTAGCCAGTTCAAATATCTATTTTTTTATTTTATTATCTCTATATCCTTTTATTGCAATAGGTATCCAGCCTAATATTGGTATAAAGTAAAATATTACAAATAAGTTTTGTAAGAAAAATTGTATAAAAGTCCAAAATCTAATTTTAATATTAACATCTTTTGCTCCTTTTTTAACATATTGTCTTTCAAACTCAGCAAACAATAATGGCCAACCTGATGGTAAAATTAATGGTAATAAAAAGAAATTTTTTATAAATATTTTAAATAGTTCTTTAAAATCATAAGGCTTTTTTCCATATTTTTTTACAGAGTCATCTAGCAAGTCTTGTGTTTTTTTCTTAACTTTAAGCGATACTTCTTCAAACTCTTGGTCAGTAATTTCCTCATATGGTTTATCAATCATTTTATATGGTTTTATTGCTTTTCCTTTTACAAATATTAGTTTTGCTGGAAAGGCAAGATAAAAAATCCATGGCTGAAAAAACATCAATAGAGTTAAAATACTAAGAGGAAAAAATGGAATACCAAATTTTTGAAAAAACCTGTCAATAGCATCAATTTTATATGAAAAAGGATTAATATATTCACCATTTACAGTTACAAAAGGTATTACATCTGTTTGATATTTAATGCTCATACGAACATATGAAGTTGCAAATCTTTGTAGTTGATATTTTCGGTTAAATCCTTTTCCAATGCCAGGTACACCTTCGGGGTATATAAGCACATCTGGTCCATTGGTATACATACTTGCTTCAAAATTAACAAAAGTGGCATCAATTGCACCAGACTTTTTCCACATATCCGATAACATATACGGATTCATTAGCCTACTTTTCGATAACATTGGCGCAGCTAATGCTCTGAATGTTCCATAATCATAATCGGTATTTCTTATTAGTTGTGAACCAAACATTACTGCATCCCACGGAAATGCCATTCCCGAGTGGTTTGTTATATATATTAAAGGGGTATCAGGTTTATTTCTGACAGGCAATTTATCAAATCCTTTAAATTCGGTTCTAAAATATTTGTCATTTAAGAAATATAATACTTTTTCGTTAACATTTCTGACAAAATCCTCATCGAAATATTTATCAAATTCCAATTTAGCTTCTTTTATTTCTTCAATAGTTATTTCTTCTCTTTTTTTCTTTTTTTCTATTGACATAATTTATATATTTTATTAAAAATTTGCCTGTAAATGTATAAATAAATTTAATATAAATGCTATAAAACACTTTTTTAATTTAAAAATGTTATTTGTTATATACTAAAATGAATATTTTTTTGGATTTTAAGTGTTCTTAAATGCCGAAAGGTCTTGCAAATGTTTTTGGGTTTATCCTAAATCCTTATTTATACTGAATTAGCTTAAGAATTTTACTTTTATATAAATGTTCAGAACTCACAAAAACAGTTTTCTTTTTCCAAAACAATCGCAAGTTAAAAGT
>JAOZVK010000149.1 GCA_029938185.1 Bacteroidales bacterium
CGCCAAAAATTTTCTTAAAACCAAAATCGGTAAATGGATTGATGTATTTTGGGTGTTCCATAGTTTCTATTTTATAAGATAAAAAATTTATACAAATATACGATTCTTTTGCTTTCCTGTCAAGGGATTTGTGAAAAACGTTTTTTTTTGATGTTTTTTATTTTGTTATTCTAATTTTAGTTTTTTTGTTAAGATTTTCCATAATAAACAAAGTTTTACGACATAAAAAATATTGGCAATAAATGCAAAGTTAATTTACAAATTTAATAATTTATTTATAAAAAAAGTTGATTACAATCAAGTTACAAGGCAAATTAAATATATCAAATAATTTAATTTAAAAATTTCTTTAAAAATATTTGGAAATGAATTTAGGACGACTTAACTTTGACCGACCGCTCATTCATAAAATAATAATAATGTCCCCAAGAACAAAGGAACAAATAGAAGAAATAAGAAATACAAGGATAAATGAGATATTTGATGCATCACTTGAGTTATTTGCTGAAAATGGTTATCATAGAACATCAATAAGTATGATAGCAAAAAAAGCTGGAATAGCAAAAGGATTGATATACAATTACTTTAAAAGTAAAGAAGATTTGTTAACCTTATTGGTAATTGACGGATTTGGAGATTTTAAAGAATTAATGATTAGTAAATACAAAAAAATTGATTCGAAAGAAAAATTTAGACAATTAATTGATGATTCATTTAATTTAGTTATGCAAAATAAGCATCATTGGAGACTATATTACTCTCTGTTATTAAAAACTGAAATTATGAACTTAATATCAAATAAATTGTATGAAATGTTTATGCCATTTATGAAATCAATAACTGAATATTTTATAATAAAAGGTTCAAGAAATCCTAAAACAGAAGCAATTTTATTGTTTTCAGCTATGGATGGTTTATGTATCGGCTATTTTTCTGCACCAAAAATTTTTCCGTTTGATGAAGCCACGAAAATACTAACCGAGAAATTTGAATAAGGTCTTCGACCTATTTAATGTTGCTTACGCACAATTAATTAACTGTAAGGCAAAAGATTGATTAATAATTATATAAAAATTAAATATATGAAAAAAATTAAAGTATTAAGTTTGCTAATAATTAGTTTGTTAATATTTAAAAGCGAACAAATTGTAAAGTCTCAAAACTTATCGGCAAAACAGATTATTGAAAAAGCTGATAAAAAAATGAAGGGAACAACAAACAAAAGTACAATGACAATGACAATTACTCGCCCGACTTGGCAACGAGTTATTAAATTAAAAACCTGGTCGAAAGGTAATGAATATTCAATAGCTTTAATCACTTATCCTATTAAAGAAAAAGGACAAAGTTTTTTGAAAAGGAATAATAATTTATGGACTTGGAATCCTAAAATAAAAAGAATGATAAAAATGCCACCCTCAATGATGTCGCAAGGTTGGATGAGTTCAGATTATACTAACGATGATTTGCTTAAAGAATCATCATTAGTTGTTGATTATAATCATAAAATTAATGGTAATGAAAATATCTCAGGAAAAGATTGTTATAAAATATCACTTAAAGCAAAAGATGATGCAGCAGTTGTGTGGGGTAAAATAATTAAATGGGTTAGTAAAAAAGAATTTAATCAATTAAAAACAGAATACTATGATGAGGATGGTTATTTAGTAAAAACAGATTTAGCTTCACAAGTCAAAAATATGGATGGGCGTATTATACCTACAAAAGTAACTATTACCCCTGCTGATGAACCCGAAAACAAAACGACTGTAATTATAAACTCTATTAAATTTGATGTAAAAATTAACAATAATTTTTTCTCTCAGCAAAATATGAAAAGATTAAGATAAAATATTTCGCATTTTATTAATGTAATTTACCGATTAATAGCTTGCACTCAATAGTATTAAATAGGTCGTAGACCTTAAATTATTTACAAAATGAAAAGTTATATAAAACTTGCATGGAGAAATATCTGGCGAAACAAAAGAAGAACAATTATTACATCTTCATCAGTACTATTTGCTATTACAATTGCATTGCTAACAAGGTCTTTTCAGCTTGGTAGTTACGATAATATGATAAAAAATGTAATTAAATCCTATACTGGATATTTACAAATTCAGAGCAAGGATTACTGGGATGATCAAACAATAGATAATTCGTTTGAACTTGATAATGAGCTTTTGAAAAAAATTCAATCAGTTGAAAATATCAGTACTGTTGTTCCAAGAATAGAATCATTTGCCTTAGCATCAACAGGCGAAAAGACAAAAGGTGTTTTCTTGATGGCTATAAAACCAAAAATAGAAACGAGTATAACAAAACTTGAACATAAACTAGTAAGATTTAGAGTCACTGAAAATTCATTGAAAAAAATTGAAAAAAGTAGCTTGGAAAATTCCATTAAAGAAAAACTCATAAAATTAGATGGTAATGGATATTCAAACTTACAGCGTTTATCATCAGATTTAGAGATAGATTATATGGATAATAAAGAACTTTTAGAAAAAATTGGAGAACTAATTAAATTCAAAAGCAAATATTTGAGCAAAAACGACAATGGTGTATTAGTTTCATATAATTTGGCTAAATTTATTAATATTGATGTAGGAGATACTTTGTCTTTATTAAGCAATGGATATCATGGAGCTAGTGCTGCTGATAATTTTCCTGTTAGAGGATTACTAAAGTTTCCTTCGCCAAAACTTGACAGTAGAATGGTTTATATAACATTACCGCAAGCTCAAAATTTTTTCTCAGCCGAAAATCATATTACATCAATTGCAATTGATTTGAAAAAAACAAGTGATAAAAATTTAGAAAAAACTATCAGTCATTTACAAAGCAATATAGATACTAAAAAATTCAGTATAAAAAGTTGGAAAGAATTAAATAAAGAACTTGTACAACAGATAGAATCTGACAATAGTTCGGGAAAAATAATGCTTGGAATGATTTATATGATTATAGCGTTCGGAATATTTGGTACAATACTCATGATGACAGCCGAAAGAAAACGAGAGTTTGGTGTTATGGTAGCAATTGGTATGCAGAAATTTAAACTAAGTATAATTATAACAATCGAGCTACTATTTATCACAATGATTGGAACAATACTAGGAATCATAAGCAGCATACCTATAGTATTATGGGGATATTACAAGCCTATAAGACTTACTGGAGAAATGGCTGAAATGATTGAAAGTTTTGGTATTGAGCCTGTGATGCCTATGGCTTGGTTTGGAGATTATTATTATAATCAGGTAATTGTTATTTTAATTTTAGTATTAATATCAATGATATATCCGGCAATCACAATATCAAGACTTAATGTAATTAAAAGTATGAGAGACTGATGGGGATTATACTTTCAATGGTACAATGGTACAATGGTACAATTATTCAATGGTACAATTATTCAATGGTACAATGGTACAATGGTACAATGGTTCAATTATTCAATGGTACAATGGTACAATGGTTCAATTATTCAATGGTTCAATTATTCAATGGTACAATGGTACAATGGTTCGATGGTGCAATGTTTTGATTAATAGGTTGTAATATTTATATAAAAGTAAAATTATTAAGATAATTCGGAATAACTGTTGTGGCTTGATACTGTTTACATAAAACATGACATATTTCATATTTCAAATAAATTTTACATTTTTTCAGCCACAGCGTGGCAAAAGTATGGTAGTAACCATTTTAGCTCATATGCTTAAAGTTCCGTAGGAACGATATTATGAAACATGTCTATAATATTAATTTTGTATAAATACTATCAAGCCACAACAATAATTCAGAATAACTGGAAATAAAAATAAGTCGTTTTTAAAAAAGTTTTTCGATATTTATTTTTTGTTAAATTCATATTATTAAGTAGATAGCTATATAAAAACGGTACTTTTGTTTTTTATATTATCCTGTTTATTTTAGCTATTCACTTTTAACTGTTCACTTAAGTAGTCTATCAAAAGTTTTTCTGTAATTATTATTTACAATTAACTATATGACAGTAGTTTGTAAAAATGCGCAAGCCACATTAAATAGGTCGAAGACCTTACTAGAATATTAATAGAAGGCGTAAGCAAAATAAAAAGGCTCGAAGAGCCAAATTTAAAAATATATAAAATGATTTGGTCAATAGCATGGAAGAATGTTTGGAGAAAAAAACTGCGTAGTTCTTTAGTAATTACTTCAGTTACACTTGGATTGTTTGGTGGAGTTTATTCCTTTGCATTAATGCTTGGAATGGTAAATCAAAGAGTTAGTAGTTTGATTGATAACGAAATATCACATATTCAGGTACACAATCCAAAATATATTGAAAATAGTGAAATAAAACATACAATAAATGATATTAACAAACTTGTTTCTTCATTGGAAAAAGAAAAAGAAATTAAAGCATTTAGTAAAAAAACAAAAATATTTGCGATGGCAAATGTTTCATCAAAAAGTAATGGTATTGTTTTGTATGGAATTGATATTGAGTCTGAAAAAAAAGTAACTGCAATACACCGAAATATTAAGGACTCAGCAGGAACATATTTTGAAAAAAAGATGCGTAATCCTGCCGTAATAGGTGAAAAATTAGCAAAAAATCTTAAATTAACATACTATATACTTACTAACAAAACTATAAGTAAATTAGAAGATTTAAAATTAGCTGAAAATTCAATAGATTCTTTGAAAACTTTGGTAGATATTAAATTCAGAATTGAAAATAAGTTTATAGATGCAATTAAAAATAAGCTTAGTGATGAGAATTTCATAAAACATAAATTTTATATTGTAAAAAACTCAATCAACTATAAAATAGGATCTAAAATAATTGTAACAACACAAGATATAAATGGTGATTTAACTGGAGGGGCATTTAAACTAGCCGGAATTTACAAAACATCAAATTCTATGTTTGACCAAACAAGTGTCTTTGTTAGAAATAAGGATTTAAGAAAAGTTACAGGAACTATCAAAACAGATTTTCATGAACTCTCAATTATACTAAATAATATTGAAAATTCTAAACTTGTAGCAAATAAGTTACAAAAACAATTTCCGGAATTAGAAATAGAAACTTGGGGAGAAATACAACCAGAGTTGGCTGTTACAAACGAATACATGGCAGTTTATTATTATGTTTTTCTTGGTATTATTTTGTTTTCATTAGGTTTTGGAATTATCAATACTATGCTAATGGTAGTTTTGGAACGAGTAAAAGAAATAGGTATGTTAATGTCTATCGGAATGAATAAACTTAAAGTATTTTTAATGATTATGCTCGAGAGTGTATTTCTTTCAATAATTGGAGGTGTAATAGGTATGATATTTAGTGGTTTTATGATTTGGCAAACTTCAAAAGCAGGTCTGAATTTTACTGAGATGTTTGGCGAAGGTTTCGAAGCAATTGGATATAGTGCAAAAATTTATCCCGAAATATCATTAAATTACTATTTTGGTACAGTAATATTAGTTGTGATTACAGGTATAATTGCAGCAATATATCCGGCAATAAAAGCACTTAAACTTAATCCTGCTGAGGCGATTAGAACTGACATGTAGGGAGCTTTGACCACTATATTGACAAAAAATTATAACTGTAGTAAAATGAATATTTTTGACAGGATTCACATGATTAACATGATAAAAAAAAATGTAAATCCTGTCCAAATTACGCCAAATAAAAAATGTCATATAGAGTGGTTTTTTACCTAAAAGTTGGCTACCCGTCAGAAGTTGGACAGTCTTGTTTTTCAAGTAGTTTTAATCATAGAATTAAAGTAAAGATAAGTAAACCTTTGCAAAACTTTGCGTCAAACTTTGTGTAACTTTGCGGTAAAAAAGCGGCTAACTTAAAACTGGTAGCCTAAAAGTTAAAAGATTGTTCCCTTTTGTAATTTATAATATCATTATTATAAGAGTATTAATAGAAAGCGTAAGCAACATAAAATAGGTCGAAGACCTTAAAATAGGTTAAAAACCTTAAAATAGGTTGAAGACCTTAAAATAATATAAAGATGAAAGTAATAGAAGTAAAAAATATACATAAAATCTATAAGGAAACAGAAGTAGACGTTCATGCAGTAAGAGGTATTGATTTATCGTTTGAAGAAGGTGAATTTGCAGCAATAGTGGGTCCATCGGGTTCAGGTAAAACAACTTTTCTGAATATTCTTGGAGGCTTGGATACGCCAAGCGATGGCGAAATAAAAATTGGTGGAGTAGATATTGGAAAACTAAAATCATCTGCATTAATTGATTTCAGAATGAATAATATTGGATTTGTATTTCAGGCATATAATTTAATTCCTGTGCTAACAGCCAAAGAAAATGTTGAATTTATTATGCACCTGCAAGGACGTTCAAAAAAAGAGCGAGATAGTAGAGTAAGTGAACTTTTAACTGCCGTAGGATTAGGAGATAGACTAAATAGTAGACCAAGCAAATTATCTGGAGGACAACAACAAAGAGTTGCTGTAGCAAGAGCATTGGCATCGAAACCTAAATTTGTACTTGCCGATGAACCTACCGCAAACTTAGATTCAAAATCTACCGAAACATTATTGAACATTATGGAAAAGCTTAATAAAGAAGAAAATATAACATTTATTTTCTCAACACACGATGCACGAGTTGTAAAAAAAGCCCGTAGAGTTATAACTATTGAAGATGGTAAACTTGTTAGCGATATCTAATGCTGCAAACGGTAATTATGAATTACGAATTAATAATTACGAATTAATAATTACGAATTAATAATTACGAATTACGAATTGGTTTACACCTAATGCGTAAGCAACTATAAATATGTCGAAGACCTTAATTTATATAATGTGCTACTTAAAAAATTAAAATATTGATATTTTTTTCTACTTTTGAGAATGTTTATTAGTTCACAAATTACAACTTACTTATGAAACAATATGTATTATTTTCTACAGATTTTAAACCTCACAAAGGAGGTGTAGCTGAGTTTGTCTACAATATAGCAAATTTTCTTCAAGAAAAAAAACTACTAAAAAGAATAATAACATACACTCCGCATGAAAACGAAACTTTCGATTACACTGTAGTTTTAACAAATATAAAAAAAAGAAACCGAAAGCTAGAGAAAAGATTTGGTGATGGTTTTTTCTTCACAAGAAAAATAAATACACTTATTCATAAAATAGTACTTCATTATTTAGCATACAAAGATTTAAAACCCATACTAAAAAACAAATCTGATATTAAAATAATTATATGCTCATATTACACTTATGATAATGGTATATTTATAAATATGTGTAGATTTCTAAATATAGAATATGAAATTCTATATCACGGGTTGGATATTATGATGTTATTAAAATTTGTTCCAGAACAATTTTATAGAAATACAAAAAAAGCAAGTAGAATAATATTTAATTCTAAAGCAACTAAAAATTTATTTCTTAGTAATTTTCAAAATTTTGCTATTAAAAATGTAGTAGTTTATCCAATGATTGATACTGAAAAAATATTAAAGACAGAAACTTTTGATTTGGAAAAACTTGAAAAAATTTGGAAGATACAACTTAAACAAAAACATATTATATCGTGTGTTGCTGCTCTGGGTAAAAGAAAAGGAGTTAAAATTGCTGTTTCAGCTATGGCTAAACTCGTAAAACTTTATCCCGACTATATTTTTCTAATAGGAGGAAAAGGTCCCGAAAGAGAAAATCTTTTGGCACAAATAAAAGAACTAAAGCTTGAAAATAATGTGCATTTACTTGGATTAATTTCGGATAAAGAAAAATATTCATTACTAAACTATAGCGAAATTTTTGTGTTACCTTCGTCTGGACTTAAAGGTATTGACTGGGAGGGTTTTGGAATTAGCTATATTGAAGCTTCGTTGTTTGAAAATATTGTCATTGGAGGTAATCATGGTGGAGTTCCTGAAGCTATTGATAATAATAAGTCGGGATTTTTGATAGATTTTGATTCCGAAAATTGTGTAGATGAACTATATACAAAATTTATAAATATTATTGAGAACAAAGAAAATAAAATGGGAAAATATGGAAAAAATTATGTAATTGATAATTTTTCTATTAATAATTTTAATGATTTTTTTCTATAAAAGTTTTGCTAATCTTTACTTTAATTCTATGATTAAAACTACTTGAAAAACAAGACTGTCCAACTTCTGACGAGTAGCCCTATTTGTAATAACGCATAAGCAACATAAAATAGGTCGAAGACCTTAAATATCTAAAATACCTTCAGGAAGTTTTGTTTTAATTATTAATAATTTGTTATCAATATCAATAATTATATTTTGATTAAAAGGAATAAGAAATTCCTTATTATTATTTATTACTTTAAGAAGTGGATTTTTGGGAATATCTATTTTATCATTAACAATGCCTATATATCCGTGAGTTAGATCATCTACTTTATAATCAATGTAATTATCAATATTATAGGAATCTGGTTTATCTTTGTCTTCCAAATATATGAAAAGCTTTTTATTTAAAATATTTTTTGCTTTATCAATATCGTCAATATCCTCAAAACTGATTATGTAGCTCTCTCTGTTATAGTTTCTTTTGATACTTGAAATAAAAAACGGAACCAATAATTTATCAATTTCGATAAATATTGTTTCCGTTGTAATATCTTCCTCAAAATGAGCGTCTAATTGTAATACTATTTGACCTTTTACACCATATGGTTTTATAAGTGTACCTACGTATAAACAGTTGTCAATGGTATAATTAAATTTTTGCACTCAATTTATTTATTTACTTTCAGTTTCTTCATTTTGAGCTTTCTCTTGCTCTTCAATTTCTTTTGCTAACACAGAACTTTTCCTTGCAATAACTTCAGCTCTTGCATCATTAACTTTCTTTTCGGCTGTTAGTCTTTTTTCATTATCCGAGCTTTCTTTATCTCTCAAAGTCTCAAGCTGTTCTTGTAACTTATTATTCTTAGCTTCTTTCCAAGAATTATATTTTTCTTCAACTTGCTCTTCTGTTAATGCTCCTTTTTTTATTCCTTTCAAAAGATGGTTTTTATAAATAACTCCTTCTCTTGACAAAATATTTCTAACAGTATCAGTTGGTTGCGCACCTCTTTGTAGCCATAATAACGCTCTATCAAATTCTAAGTGGATAGTAGCAGGATTGGTATTGGGATTATAATTCCCAATCCTCTCGATATATTTGCCATCTCGTGGCGCCCTAACATCAGCTGCAATAATGTAATAAAACGGTTTTGATTTTTTACCGTGTCTAGCTAATCTTAATTTTACAGGCATAATTTTTTATATTTATTAATTTTAAAAACTTTGCAAAAATATACCTTATAAATTACATAAAAAAATATATTTAATATAAAAATTGTATATTTGTCTAAAGTTAAAATGTTAAATATACTCTAACAAAAGTTTTTTTACATATTTTAATATAATTTATTAATTAGTGCTAATGGTGTTTAATTATCTAAAAGTCATCATTTTATAGTTAATCTGCAATAATAATAGAACGAACATAAACACTTGTAAGGTTCTATAATTTTTTTATTAATGATGATATTTGTTAAATTTGTTTTAAATATTACTTTACATGATGTTTATTAATTTTATATGAGTAAAAAAATACTATTTGTACTTCCCGATTATAATGTAACGACTTTGAGAATGTTGAAAATTTTTGAGTATTTAAACTATGAAATATCTATTGTTGTTCCATATAAATTTACAATACTATTGAGATTATTATTGTATTTTTCTCCACCCTCTTTTTTATTTATTAAAAAAATTAAGAGACGAAAAAAAGACTGGGAAAATCATAAACCTCAAAAATACAAGATTATAAGTATTCCTTTATATAGATTATTATTTACAATCTATACAGATAAAAGAAAGAAAAGATTTTATTTTTCAAATACATTAAAAACATTAATTGAAGTAGATATATTAAAAAAAATTAATTTCAAAAAATTTGACATATACTATACTTTCGATTCATGTGCTATATTATATCTTGATTTAGCAAAAAAATTTAATAAAAAAAGTTTTTTGGAATGTAGGGGAACACAAATAGATTTTGCTTTAATATTAAATAAAAAACTTAATCAACTGTATGGTACTTCATTAGATGATATTGATAATTATAAACAAAGTGATAGTTTAAAACATTGGTTTTGGAAAATAAGAGAAGAACCTAAATATGCTGATAATTTAGTTTTGTATTCTGAATTTCAAAAAAAACAATTTTCTGAACATCCCTCAATTATAAAAATTCCAATCGCTAGTAATTTCAAAAAGAAAATTAAAATAAAAACATTAAAAAAAGGAGAGAAAGTTATTTTTTTATTTGTAGGTAGAGTTACTTTTGCAAAAGGAATTCCTAACCTAATTAAAGCTTGGAAAATAATTATAAATAAATATAAAGACCTTAATGCAGAGTTAAATATTGTTGGAAGTATTGATAAAGAAACTGAAAATATTATGTCAAACTTACCAACCAAAATAAACTATTTGGGATATTTATTCTCAAATAATCTTGAAAAACAGTACAATAAAGCACATGTTATGCTTTTCCCTACCTTAACAGATTCTTTCGGAATGGTTGTTTTAGAGGCTTTGTCTTATAATCTACCCATTATAACAACTTCTAATTGTGGTGCTTCCGAGTTTATCGAACATAATAAAACAGGTATTGTGTATAGTGATATTTTTTCAGTTGAATATTTAGCAAATTCTATTGAACTGTTTTTGTTAAATCCTGACTTAGTTAAAAAAATGTCTCTTTGTATGAAAGAAAGTGTTAACGTTGATTATAATTATATTAAAAATATAGCAAAAATTGAATTAAATAAATTGTTTTAATTTTTGTTATAATACTCACAACTTACCATTTACTATCTAAATTATTAGTATTGCATTTATGTAAATAGTCTAGCAAAAGTTTTTCAACATTTATTTTTTTTTAAACTATATATTATTTGAATATTAATAGTGTAGTGTAACAAGACGTAAGTTTCTTTAGTATTATTTAGACAGGATTAACAGG
>JAOZVK010000150.1 GCA_029938185.1 Bacteroidales bacterium
GGTTCAATGGTTCAATGGTTCAATGGTTCAATGGTTCAATGGTTCAATGGTTCATTGTATAATTGTATCATTGTATAATTGTATCATTGTATAATTGTATCATTGAATAATTGTATCATTGAATAATTGTATCATTAAATAATTGAACTATAAAAAACAAAAGATGACCTTTGAACAGTCATCTTTTACTAAATTAAACTAAACTATAAAGCATATTTATTTTCTTCAATTAAGTTGTCAGCAATTGCACGACGTGCTTTAACAACATTTACAGGGTCTACTTTTGTAAATCTTTTCATACCCATCAACATAGCCATTTGTTCGTCACCTACGTTAAATGAATTTATTGCATCAACACCAAATTTGTTGATTTTGTGAGCAGTATCATACATAAACACATCAAGAGCATGTTTTTGTAAAGTTACTTTATCTTCACCTTTCATTGATTCAAGCTTTTGAACTCTTAATAATACAGATTCAGCAGCATATGTAAACATTAACATATCAGCAGCATTGAAAAGTAATTCTTGCTCATTGGTCAGTTTTTGACCAAATTTTTGAAGTGCTGCACCAGCAACCATTAAAATTGCTTTTTTGAATTTTTTAATTACTTCAAATTTAGCTTCATAATAATCTAATGTTCCACTACCAAAATCAGGAATACCCATAAGTTCTTTGGCAACTTCTTTTGCTGGGTTTAATAAGTCAATTTCGCCTTTAAATCCACGTCTCAGAAGTTCGCCAACCATAACCATACGGTTAATTTCGTTTGTTCCTTCAAATATTCTATTGATACGCGAATCTCTGTATGCCTTTTCAACAGGAGTTTCGGCAGAATATCCCATACCTCCATAAATCTGAACACCTTCATCGGTAACATAATCAAGAACTTCTGAACCAAATACTTTAGCAATAGCAGCTTCAATTGCATATTGTCTTAGTCCCTCAATACTTGCTTTTGATTTTTCCATACCGTCAGCAACATAACCTTGTATTGCATCTTCTATATTTTGGCTTGCTCTGTAAACTAATGATTCGTTAACAAAAGTACGAATTGCCATTTCGGCAAGTTTGAATTTAATTGCACCAAAACTCGAAATAGGTGTTTTAAACTGTTTTCTTTCGTTTGCATACTCAACAGAGTTGGTTATAACACCTTTAGAAGCACCAATTGTAGCACCACCTAATTTGATACGACCAATATTTAAAATATTCAAAGCAATTTTAAAACCATCATTTCTTTCGCCCAAAAGATTTTCAACAGGTACTTTTACATTATTATAATATATTTGTACTGTAGATGAACCTCTGATACCTAGTTTTTCTTCTTCAACACCAATTTCAATACCCTCGCTATCAGCATCAATAATAAATGCACTAAGATTTTTGTCATCATCAATTTTTGCAAATACAATATGAACATCGGCTATACCACCATTTGTAATCCACATTTTTACACCATTAACAATATAATGTTTTCCGTCTTCGGAAAGAATAGCTTTTGATTTACCTGAATTTGCATCAGAACCAGCATCAGGCTCAGTCAAACAATATGCTCCAATAAATTCACCTGTTCCTAATTTTGTAACATATTTTTGTTTTTGCTCTTCTGTACCGTAATATAATATTGGTAATGTTCCAATTCCAGTATGAGCCGAAAAAGCTACTGCAAAAGAAAAGCCTCTACTTATTTCTTCTACTACTTTCATTGAAGTAACAAAATTTTGTCCGAAACCATCGTATTCTTCTGGTATCGAAATTCCTAGTAGTCCAAGTTCTCCTGCTGCTTTTAGTTCTTTTACTAATAATTCTCTATCATGTTTATCTAAATCATCAGATTTTGGTAAGATTTCTTTATCAATAAAATCTCTGCATGTTTGAGCCATCATCATTTGCTCTTCATCAAATTGTTCGGGAATGAAAATATCTTGTGCTTCAGTTTCTTTTACTAAAAATTCACCACCTTTTAATATTTTTTTTGCCATTATATTAATTTTATTAATGTTATTTTTAAGAAGCCTGTAATTAAATATTACAGGCATTGTTTTTTATTAATCTATAATAATTCAAAAATTCCGGCTGCACCTTGACCAGAGCCAATACACATTGTAACCATACCGTATTTATTATTTCTTCTTCTCATTTCGTTTAGAAGCTGAACAGTAAGTTTAGTTCCTGTGGCACCAAGTGGATGGCCAAGTGCAATTGCTCCACCATTAACATTAATGATATCAGGGTTTAAACCAAGCTCATTAATAACAGCTATTGATTGAGATGCAAATGCTTCGTTTAACTCAAATAACTCAATATCATTTAGTTTTAATCCTGCGTGTTTCAATACTCTTGGAATTGCCTCAACAGGCCCTATTCCCATTTTGTATGGAGCAACACCAGCAACTTGATAATCAACAAGACGAGCTATTGGTGTTAAATTATATTCTTTTAATATTTTTTCGGAAACTACTAATGTAAATGCAGCACCATCAGACATTTGAGAAGTATTACCAGCAGTTACAGAACCACCCTGAGCAAAAGCAGGTCTAAGCCTTGCCAAACCAGCGGCAGTAGTTCCTCTTCTTGGCCCTTCGTCAGTATCAACTACATATTCTCTAGTTTGTTTCTTTCCATCAGCAAAATAATTTTCTTTTACTGTAATTGGAACTATTTCGTCTTTAAATTTACCAGCATCAATAGCTGCAACAGCTTTTGTAACAGAGTTTGCTCCAAAAATATCTTGAGCTTCTCTTGTAACTTTATATTCGTTTGCAACTGCTTCGGCTGTTAGTCCCATACCGTGATAATAATCGGGGCGTGCTTTTGCTAAATCTGGGTTTGGAATTCCTCTCCAACCTCCCATTGCAATCATTGACATTGACTCAGCACCACCTGCTAATGCAATATCAATTAATCCTGATTTAATTTTGGCAGTTGAAACCGCAATAGTTTCAAGTCCCGATGCACAATATCTATTAATTGTTGAGCCTGGAACTTCGATTGCATCTAAGCTAATTAATGATAACATTCGTCCCATATTGAAACCTGATTCGGCTTCGGGAAAAGCATTACCCACAACAATTTCGTCTATTTTATTTTTGTCTAATTGAGGAAAATCATTTAATAAATGTCTAATAACTTCAGCAGCAATATCATCAGGTCTCGTAAATCTGAATTTACCTTTTGGTGCTTTTGCTATAGCTGATCTATATCCTCCTACTATATATGCGTCCATATTTTATATGTTATTTTTCTTAAATTAATGTTTAGTGATAAATTTTTGGCTCTTCGAGCCTTTTTACGTTGCTTACGCCAAATTTTACTATATTTGATTTTTCAGTTATTGAATATAGTATAGTACTATAACAAAAATATTTCAGTATTATATAAAGATAATTTACTTATTAACAGTACTAAATAGGTCGAAGACCTTAAAAATAAATTTAAGCGTAAATAAACTTTAAGAACCAAATTTTTAATTTCTTAGGATTTTACCTTTTGTAATTAAGCTTTGCATTCTCTCAAGAGTTTTGCGTTGCATACATAGCTCAAGAAATGCTTTACGTTCTACATCAAGAAGATATTGTTCCGAAACTTTTGTCATTGCTTGAGATATATCACCTCCAGCTATTACAAATCCTAGTTTTTCTGCAATTAATTTGTCATGTTCCGACATATATTTACCAACAGTCATAGAATCAGCTCCAACATATACAAGACCTAATGCTTCTTTTCCTAAAACACTAATATCATTTCGTGGTGCAGGTTTACTGTATCCTTTTTCAACCATTGCAAGAGCAACCTTTTTAGCATATGCTAATTGATCAACTTTGCTTACTATTACTTCGTCAATACCTTTTCTTAAATATCCTAAATCAAAAGCTTCATAGGCTGATGTTGATACTTTTGCCTGACCTATTGTAAGGAATTTATTTGTAAATGCATTAGTTCTTACATCGCCTTGTTGTAATTCATCTGATAGTCTAACAGCAAATTCTTTTGTTCCGCCACCGCCGGGTATTAAACCAACTCCAAACTCAACCAATCCCATATATGTTTCAGCATGAGCGATTACTTTATCAGCGTGTAAACATATTTCGCAACCGCCACCTAATGCCATTCCATGAGGTGCAGCAATTACAGGAACTGATGAATAACGTAGTCGCATAGTTGTTTTTTGGAACATTTGGATTGCAAAATTCAGTTCGTCCCATTCTTGTTCAACAGCTAACATGAAAATCATACCAACATTTGCACCTGCTGAAAAATGGTCGCCTTCATTTGATATTACAAGTGCTTTGTGATCTGCTTCGGCTAAATCGAGAGCTTGGTTTAAGCCTTGTAATACGCCTGCTCCGATAGTATTCATTTTTGTATGGAATTCAATATTTAAAACTCCATCACCCAAATCGAATATTGTAGTATCGTTATTTTTCCAAATAACATTTGTTTCTCTTAATATATCAAGTGATAATAAATCTTCGGTTCCAGGTATTACTTTATATGATTTTGTAGGAATATCATAATATTTTTTTAGTCCACCTTCAACTTTATAAAATGAATCTGTACCACTTTCAAGCATATCATATACCCACTGCGCTGGTTTTTTGTTAATTTCTTCCATTGCTTTTACAGAATCTGCAACACCCACAGCGTCCCATACTTCAAATGGTCCAAGTTTCCAACCAAAACCTGCATTTAATCCATCATCAATTTTGTATAATTCATCACTAATTTCGGGAATACGATTTGATACAAAGTTAAATAATGCGTAGAATGATTTTCTGTAGAAATCTCCAGCTTTACCTTTGTCGTCTACCAATATTTTCATTCTTTTTCTTAAATCATCAACACCTTTTGTTTTTTCAAATACAGAAAACTTTGGTTTAGGGTCTAATTTGTACTCAAGTGTTTCAAAATCTAATGTTAGGAATTTTCTTTTTCCGTCTTCAACAACTTTTTTATAAAACCCTTGTTTAGTTTTTGAACCTAACCAATTGTTTTCAAGCATTTTTTTGATATATTCAGGAGTTTTAAACATATCTTGTGCTTCGTCGTCTGTATTGTCTTTAATACCATTTGCTACGTGCATAAGTGTATCAAGTCCAACAATATCAGCCGTTCTAAAAGTTGCCGATTTTGCTCTACCAATTACTGGTCCTGTTAATTTATCAATTTCGCTAATTGTAAGTCCCATTTCGTCAACTGTATTGAACAGTTCCATGATTGAAAATGTACCAACTCTATTTGCGATAAATGCAGGAGTATCTTTAGCCAAAACAGCAGTTTTTCCTAAAAATCTTCTTGAGTAGTCTTCAAGGAAACTTATAACACTAGGGTCTGTTTTTGTAGAAGGTATTATTTCAAATAACTTAAGGTATCTCGGAGGATTGAAAAAGTGTGTTCCACAGAAATTCTTTTGGAAATCTTCGCTTCTTCCTTCAATCATTGCTTCGATTGAAATACCAGAAGTGTTTGAAGTTATCAAACTACCTTTTTTTCGTAGTTTTTCAACCTTATCGAAAACAATTTTTTTAATATCAAGTCGCTCAACAACAACTTCGATAACCCAGTCTGCATCTGAAATTTTACTTAAATCGTCATCAAGATTACCAGTTGTAATTCTTGAAGCAAATTTTTGATTATAGATAGGGGATGGCTTAGACTTTAGAGCCGCTTTAAGCGCACCATTAACTATTCGGTTTCTTACTACTTTGTTTTCAAGTGTAAGACCTTTAGCTTTTTCGTTATCTGATAGTTCTCTTGGAACAATATCCAACAAAAGAACTTCGAGTCCAATATTGGCAAAATGGATTGCAATACCAGAACCCATTACACCTGAACCGATTACAGCTACTTTATTTATTCTTCTTGTCATAATTTATTTGGTATTTATAAAAAATATTTAAATTACTGATTTTTGATTTTCTACAACTTACTTTATTATATTAAGTGCCTATACAAATTATTTGTTTTGTATAATGTTTATATTTCTG
Organism: Bacteroidales bacterium; assembly: GCA_029938185.1. Taxonomy (GTDB): domain Bacteria; phylum Bacteroidota; class Bacteroidia; order Bacteroidales; family JAOZVK01; genus JAOZVK01. The sequence continues at coordinate 5,991 of JAOZVK010000150.1, forward strand.
AAACACTATTGATTACACTTTATAATAAAATATTAATTTAATTTATTGATAATCTATTAATTACACTATATACATTAAATATAAATTAGGTCGAATACAATAATTATTGTGCTTTCGATAATTCATTTATTGATTGAATAACTTTAACAAATGTTTTTAAATCCATAGGTTTTATTTTTTCTATTACTTTTTTGTTAAATTCGATAATTTTTTCTTTTGCTATTTTCTTCTTTTCCTTACCCTCTTTGGTCAAATATATTCTAACAACTCTTTTATCGTTCTTATCACCTTCTCTGTATATTAATCCTTTATCATCCATATTTTTCAATATACGGCTAAGGCTTGTTGGTTCCATTCCTATTTTGGGAGCTATCTTTGTTGCAGGCGTTCCTTCTCTTTCTATATTAATAAGTATGTATCCGGTTGTTTGCGACAAGCCATATTCAGATGCTATCTGACTATACATTCTACTTAGCGAATGCCATGTTGCTTTTATATGATAATCTACTGTGTCTCTAAGATCCATTTTATTTTTATATTTTATTGTTTTAATATTGCAAATATATAAAAAAAAATACTATGCATGCAAGGTATTTTCTTTGAAAGTTTGTGATATGTTATATGTTATAAAATATATATGTATTGAATTTGTCTGATTTTGATTAATTTAGCACCTTAAAAAATAAATATTTTGCTATTTTAATTATTTACTGATAATCAAATATTTAGCAAATTAGTTGTTTAACAACATAATTAAAATCATTGTTTAATTAAAAATTTATTAATAATGAATGCATCAAAAAAAATTGATTTAAAAAAGTTTAAACATAAAATTAGTATCGAAGTTAGATACGATGACCTTGATACGATGGGACATGTAAATAATAAAGTATATTTAGCATATTTTGAGGAAGCAAGAATTAGCTATATTTCTGATATTTTGAATTTTGACAAACGTTCATTGGATTTTAAGGCAGTTGTGGCACATATTAGTATTGATTATTTTAAAGCTATATTTTTTGGCGACAAAATAGAAATTTATTCAAGATGCTCTCGTATTGGAACGAAAAGCTTTGACTTTCAAACTATAATTATTAAAAAAGTTAATTCTAATAGTGATGAGAAGGAACTTGTTTCAAAAAGTATCGTAACTTTGGTATCAATAAATCCCAAAACGGGAGAAACAGTTGAAAATGCTCCCGAAGAAATGCAAAAAATAAAAGAATTTGAAGGTTTTGAATAATTTATATTGCAAGCGATTATAAAGTAGTCTATCGAAAGTTTTTTGACTGTTATTTTTATACAATTAATTATATGACAGTGATATATAAAAATGCATAAGCCATATTAAGTAGGTCGAAGACCTTAACACTATATTATTTATGAATAATTTACAAATTTATAAAGCATCAGCAGGTTCAGGTAAAACTCATACTTTATCTCAGGATTATTTGAAACTTGCATTTAAATTTCCCGAAAAATTTACAAAAATCCTGGCAGTAACATTTACAAACAAGGCTGCCGAAGAAATGAAAGAAAGAATATTACAAGAGATAAATAATTTGATTTTTGAAGGAAAAAATGCTACTCATTATAATGAAATACAGAAGTTGTATAATGATTATGATGAAGAATTTATCAAGACTCAAGCAAAAAAAATAAGAGACTATTTATTGCATAATTATTCAAAATTTTCGATTGGAACTATTGATAGTTTTGTACAAAAAGTAATAAGAGCTTTTTCGTATGAAATTGGAATCCAATCTGGATACAAAATAGAAATGGATAGTAGAAAAGTTATAAAAGACTTAATTGAACTATTGTATTTTAAAATTGAAAATGATGATGAGCTAAAAAAATGGCTTATACGTTTTGCTAAATATAAATTAGAACTTGGCAAAAACTGGGACTTTCGCGAAGATGTTGCAAATTTGACAAGAGAGATTTTTAAGGAAAGTTTTCAGGTATTTAATGAAAAAAACATATATAATGATGCAAATAATAAGGAACATTTAACTCAACTTTTAAAAGAATTGTATAAAATAAAAAATTCTTTTGAATCTAAAATGAAAAAAAATAGTAATAAGGCAAAGCAAATTATTGAGAAAAATAGAATAGATATTAGTAGTAATGGTAGGAGTTTCAAAACTATTTGTAATTATTTGCTAACTGGTATAATTTCAAATAAACATGCTGATTTAGAGCCCAAAAGTACTATCTATAAAGCTCTTGACTCTGTAGATAACTGGTATGCAAAAAAAGCTTCTTTTAAGATAAAAGATATAATAGAATCTGTTTTCCCTGACCTATATAATTGTCTCGAAAATGCAGTTGAAACATATAATACTGAGTTTAAAACCTATTTATCGTCAATAATGGTACTTTCAAATTTTCATGCATTTGGATTATTAAACGATATAGACAGATTAATGCCCGAATATAGAGATGATAATAATTTGCTTCTGATTTCGGATATGAGCGTTTTATTAAAAAAAATAATATCGGATAATGAAGCTCCATTCATTTATGAGAAAATTGGAACTCACTATAGTAATATATTAATTGATGAGTTTCAGGATACATCAAGCTTTCAGTGGGCTAATTTTAAACCATTAATTAAAGAATCTTTATCAAGAGCCTATTATAATTTGATTGTTGGCGATATAAAACAGTCAATTTACAGATGGCGTGGCGGCGATTGGAAATTGCTTTTGCATGAAGTAAGCAAAGATATTGGAGATGAATATATAAACGAAAAAACATTAGGCACAAACTGGAGAAGTAAAAAAAATATTATTGATTTTAATAATTCATTGTTTAATAATTCGCCCGATATTTTACAAAATATTTTTAATAATGAAATATATAAATCGACCGATGAAGAAAAACGAAATTTGTTTGACAAAAAATATAATGTAATATTAAAAGAAGCTTATGCTGATAGTTTTCAAAGATTATCGCCAATTGGTGCAAAATCTGGAGGATATGTAAAAGTGAAATTTTTTGAAACAAAAAGAGCTAAAATGACTCGCAGTTGGAGAGAAAATTTAAATGAATATTTTCCCAACACAATAGACGATTTGCTAAAAAACAAGAACTATCAAGCAAAAGATATTGCTGTTTTGGTAAGAAAAAATAAAGATGGAAAACAGGCTGTTGATATGTTGCTAAAATATATGAACGACACCATTGATGCTCAAAAATATGATATTATATCAGCCGAATCCTTGTATATTGGTAATTCAAAAGCAATTCAGGTATTAATAGCTTCTCTGAAATTTTTGTATAACGAAAAAAACCAAATCAATTTAATTGATTTAATACACAATCATAATATACTGATAGGTAATGATATTTCGCATTATATTTTTGATTTTACAGACAAGCAAGTCAATTTAGAAAAATATCTGCCCGCTAGTTTAATTAATAATACTAATAATCTCAGAAAATTAGAAATATATGAACTTGTTGAAAAACTTATTGAAATATATGGTTTTCATAACAATAAAAAAATAGATTCATATATAAGAGCTTTTCAAGATGCTGTTCTAAATTTTACACGAACCGAGAGTGCTGATATAGTGAATTTTTTAAATTGGTGGGACGATAATGGGCATCAATTATCAGTTAAAATATCGGACAAGCAAAATGCTGTCAATATTATGACAATTCACAAATCGAAAGGTTTGGCATTCAGGGTGGTTATTATTCCTTTTTGCGACTGGCCCTTAGAAAGCAATTCTAATTTATTATCTTCAATTATTTGGACAAAATCTGATGTTCCACCATTTAATAAATTTAAATACTTACCGTTGAAATATAATAGTAGTTTATCGAAAACAATATTTTATGAGGAGTATTACAACGAAAAGCTTTACTCATTTATGGATGCTCTCAACATGATGTATGTTGCATTTACTAGACCAAAGGACGAAATAATAATAATGGCTCCGATAGATAAAAAAAGTAATACAGAAAACAATATTTCAGATATTTTGTATAAATCAATTACTACAACCGAACAAATTACTGATAACGACAAGATTGTATCGTTGAATAAAGATTTTGATACTGAGCATTTTGTTTACGAAAATAATAATAATTATATAAAAGTTGATAAACAAAAATATATTAGAGAAAAAAATATTGATAATTCATTTAAATTAAATAATTATCCTACAAATGATTGGCGCAAACGAATATCAATAAAATATCATTCTCACGAATTTTTTATTAAAAGTATTAAACAAATTGAGACTAAAGTAAATTATGGAACCTTGATGCATAAAATATTTGCTAAAATTAATACAAAAAATGATATTGACAATGCAATTGAGGATATATATATGTCGGGAATGATTGATTTAAAGCAAAAAAATGAAATTAAAAATAATGTTATTGAAATAGTAAACAGACCTCATATAGTCGATTGGTTTAGCGAAAAATGGGAAATTATAACAGAAAAACCAATACTAAACCAAAAAGGACAGATAAAAATACCTGATAGAATTTTAAAAGATAAAAACAAAACAATTGTTATTGATTTTAAATTTGGAGAAATTAATGATGAATACCAAAAACAAATAAACGAATATATAGATTTATTGAAATCAATGGGAGAAAAAAATGTTGAAGGTTACTTATATTATGCTGATAAAGACATAGTAAAGTCTTCGACCAATTTATAATAGGCATGCCACCCGATAGTGGTCTTATAAAAATTAATAAATTACAACAATATTATTAGTTCTAATTTTATTCTTTTTTTTATTGTGTTGCTTTTGCCCTCAGGGCGTTTTGCTTACGAATGTATTTACACATAGGGCGTTGCCCCATGTTAATGCTTATGCCCTTTCGAGGGCAAAAAAACTTAAATAAGCTATCTTTGCTCGTATTTTTATAAGCCCACCCCGATGGTCTTTCAAGTAAACTTTATTAACTTTTAACTTGCGATTGTTTTGGACAAAGAACTGTTTTTGTGAGTTCTGAAGCTCAGAACTCACAAAAAGCGTCAAATTGAACAAAAACAATGGCAAATTAAAATG
>JAOZVK010000611.1 GCA_029938185.1 Bacteroidales bacterium
TACAATGATACAATGATACAATGATACAATGATACAATGATACAATGATACAATGATACAATGTGTAATATTTAATGGTGTAGTAATTTATTGTACCTTTGTATCATTACACCATTGTACCATTGATTTATATTTTTTCTAATTTTTGATTCTTATATGCTTCATATGCTATTTTGGCTGTCATGTTGCCAGCTCCGATGTATATATCTACTTTTGTGTTTTTTAGAATTGTAGTGGCATTTCCTCCAGGACCATTGCCAGTAATTAGTATGTTGGTTTTAAATTCCATTAACTTTTGGGCTGTTTTTGGACCAGCTCCGTGTGCTTCGTTTTCAATCGCTCTGTTGTCGTAGCTTGTAAGTTCGTCTTTTTCTTCATCATAAATTAAGAAATATTCTGTTCTTCCAAAACGTGAATCCATTGCCGAATCCCAAGTTGTTCCTTTTGTTGTAAATACTATTTTCATTTTTTTTTTAATTTTAAGTTATTATTCTGTTGTAAGTTTTTTAATTTGCTTCCAACTTTCAGTTAATTTTTCTTTTAATTCTGAATTATCATATTCTACGATAGTTTGAGCGTTTGTCATTGCTTTTGTGAAATTTTCATCGTAAGGTAATGATGTTATATATACAATTTTTTCTTCTTTTAAGAAGTCAATTATTTTGATAGTATTTTCTTTATTAATGTCAGCCTTATTGATAATACAACCAGCTTTTATACGAAATTTTTTCACTAATTCGTAAACTCTTTTTAAATCGTGGATTCCTGATAGGCTTGGTTCTGTAACTAAAACTACAAATTTTGCTCCAGACAAGGACGAGACAACAGGACAGCCTACTCCAGGCGAACCGTCGATAATTATAAATTCTTTGTTTTGTTCTTTTGCAAGTCGTTTTGCTTCATTTTTTACTTTTGCAACTAATTTTCCAGAATTATCAGCTCCAATTCCTAATTTTGCATGAACCATATCAGTCCCTGTTTTTATTTTTGAAATATACCAATGTCCTACTTTTGCAGGATTGTTTGTAATTGCATCAACAGGGCAAACTATAGCACAATATCCGCAACCTTCACAGCTGACTTCATTAATATAATGTTGTTCGTCAATTATTTTTACTGCATTAAATCTGCAAACATCAAAACATTTTCCGCAGTTTGTGCATAAATCAGAGTCAATTACAGCAAGTTCTCCGCTATAAAACTCTTGTGCTTGTCCGAAATCTGGTTTTAAAAGCAGGTGCATATCTGCTGCATCGACATCGCAATCTGCTACAATTATATTTTTGCCAGATAAGTATGCAAACGATGCACATATCGAAGTTTTACCAGTTCCTCCTTTGCCTGAAATTATTACTATTTCATTCATATCTATATTACTTTTTCCAACAAAAATTTAATTTTTTCCAACTCTACTTTTACTTCTATAATTTCTTTATAAATCAGTTTTCCTTTTGAATATAATTCTGCTATTTTTCGTTTATTTGGAATTTTTGCAAGAATCGGGATATTATTGTTTTTGCAATATTTTTCAACTTCATTATTTCCTATTCCATAACGATTAATAACCACTACCGTTTTTTTGTTTAATTCTTGCATAGTTTCAATTGCAATTTTTAGGTCGTGTATTCCAAAAGGTGTCGGCTCAGTTATCAGAATAATAAAGTCAGATTCTTTTGCTACTTCGATAACAGGGCATGATGTTCCAGGTGGTGAATCCATTAATATTAATGTATTGTCATCAAAATTTTTGTCGATATATTCTATTGTTTGTGCTATCAGTGGCACTGCTTGTTCTTCGCCAATATCCAAACGACTTTCAATAAAATTAATATTTCCTTTTCGGATATGTTTTAAATTCCCAATTCGCTGACCAACCATAGGCAACGAACTGGTCGGGCAAAGTTCAGAACAAGCATAACAACTATGACATAATTGCGGAAATACCATAATTTCTTCTATAAAACGGATAACTGCATTATAATTACAAACCTCCTGACATTGTCCACATAAAATACAAGCGTCTTTATTCCATTGAGGAATCATTTTGTATTTTATTTCATCTCGGATTGTTTCACCTTCAATAAATAAGCCTGCATTGGGTTCTTCTACATCTAAATCAACAAGTACTACTTTTTGACTTTCAGATATAAATTCAGCAAGGTTTATAGATAAGGTTGTTTTACCTGTTCCTCCTTTTCCGCTTGCTATTGCTATTTTCATTTTTTTTAAATTTTTAATTTCAACTATGACAAAGTTAATTATTACTCGAAATATTCGACATGTTTCTCACAACATTCTCCATGTCCAAATCCTCCTGCTAAGTTTAAAATATTTTCTGATTGACAAGCGGGACATTCATTTATTGTATCTTTAAAATTAATTATGAACCTATGACCACAATCTTTACAGTATATTATATTTTTTCTAAAATGTATATTACCACAGTCAATTTTATGAAATTCTCCTGTTATTATAAATGTTGCAATTTTCTTTCTTGCTTTTTCAATTAAGCGAGTAAAAGATTGAACGAGAAATTCCCATTTCTTCAGCGGTGTCAATATGCGATAAATCCAAGTAATCTGCAAGTCTGAATGCTTCAAATTCATCTAATGTAAGTTGAATTTGCTGCAATTTATTACCTCTTATTCCAATAGGTTTAAAATCGGTAAATATAGGTGGCTCGTGAGCAATTCTATTATTTTGTGATCGTGACGTTTTTTTTAATAAATTAGGTTGTATAAATTAATTTTTGACAAATGTAATGAGTATATGTGCAATATGCAAATGTTTTTATAAGTTTATTTAAAAAAAATAACCAATGAAATATTTTCATTGGTTATTAATAATTCAGATTCTTTACAAACTAAGGTCTTTGACCTATTTAATATGGCTTACGCATTCTTTTAACTTGACTTATTCTAAATTCCCGTAAAGAGCTATATACTTAGTATTTCCATATTATTTTATTGCAAAACCTACAACAAACGCCTAAAACACCTTAGTTTACATACACTTCAGAGTTCATAAAAACAGTTTAAAAAAAACAAACGCAAGTTAATAAAGTTTACTTCAGAGTTCACAAAAATATCAATAATCTCAATTTAAAAATGCAAAAAAAGAATAAATTTTAGGCATTTTTCATTTATCGCTTGACACTTTTTGGATTTAAAACCTTATTTTTT
>JAOZVK010000612.1 GCA_029938185.1 Bacteroidales bacterium
ATTTTATGCTTTAAATTAGGTTTTATTTTTTCAAGAGTTACTTTGGCTTTTTTTAATATATTTTCAATTTCAGTCATGTGTAATTATTATGTAATTTACGTTTTGTTAAATTGCGTATTGTTAGAGTATTAAAAGAATGCGTAAGCCACATTAAATAGGTCGAAGACCTTCAGATGGGCAACAAGTTTTCAGTTTTTAACTCCTTACTATCAACTTACTACACCATCTTTTATATTAATAATTCTATCCGACATATTTGCCAAACCAATATCATGTGTTACAATAATAAAAGTTTGCTTGTATGTATCTCTAAGCTCAAAAAAAAGTTCATGTAATTCATTTTTATTTTTTGAATCCAGATTTCCAGATGGTTCATCAGCAAGTATAATAGAAGGTTTATTAATTAAAGCTCTGGCAACTGCAACACGTTGTTGCTCTCCACCCGAAAGTTCACTTGGTTTGTGGTTTGCTCTATTTTTAAGATTTAGAAAAGTTAAAATTTTCAAAGCATTACTTTCTGCTTCCTTTTTGGAAACCTTAGCAATAAAAGCAGGTATACATATGTTTTCCAGTGCTGTAAACTCTGGTAACAAATGATGAAACTGAAAAACAAAACCAATATTTTCGTTTCTAAATTTTGACATTTGTTTTTCATTTAATCTATTTATTTCATCACCATTAATTTTCACTATACCGCTATCAGCCTTATTAAGTGTGCCTATTATCTGCAAAAGTGTTGTTTTTCCAGCACCACTTGCACCAACAATTGATACGATTTCGCCTTTTTTTATATGAAAATCTATACCTTTTAATACTTGAAGTTTTCCAAATGATTTTTTAATATCTTGTGCTATTACCATTTTTTTACAATTAATAAATTACAATAAATAATGAGAGAAAAGCAATCGTATTTAGTGATTTAAATATTTATAGAGTGTTTGTAAAAGTGTTTCCAATATTATTGGTTTTGATAAATAATCATCGCAGCCAGCCTTAATGGCTTTTTTTCTTTCAACAGTCATAACATAAGCCGATTGCCCTATTATTGGTATATTGGGTTTTATTTCTTTTATTTTCATAGTAGCTTCGTAACCATTCATTTTTGGCATTTTCATATCCATTAATACTAAATCTATATCAGGGCAATTTTTTATTTTGTCTACAGCCTCTACACCATTTTTTGCCCATATAATTTTCACATTAGCAAGCTCTGTTATTTCTTCAAGTAATAAATAGTTATATTCGGCATCTTCTGCAACTAATATTGTTTTGCCATTAAAGTCGTATTGTAGATTTTTTTGGTTCGTAAAATCTACAGCATTATTCTTATCATCAAATGGTTTTGTTGGTAGCGAAAAATAAAATACTGAACCACTTCCCACTTCAGATTCAACCCAAATTTCACCTCCAAGCATATCAACTAAATTTTTTGAAATAGCCAGTCCTAAACCAGTTCCTCCATATAATTTTGTTTTACTTACTTCTATTTTTTCAAATCTATTGAATATAACACCCAACTTATCTTTATTTATTCCTAAACCAGTATCTCTAACATAAAATATTATTTTTTTATTTTCAATATTATAACCAAACTCAATAAAGCCGTTTTCTGTAAATTTTATAGCATTATTTAATAAATTTGAAAGGATTTGCTCAAACCTAACTTTATCTGTTTTAATTATTAATTTTTGATTTTCGCGTTCTTTTTTTAGAAATAGTTTTAAATATTTTTTCTGTTCACTACTTATTTTTCTATTAAAGTCTTCAAACATTAAATCAAGAATATCATTTATATTATATTCATTTATTCTTAATTTTACATTTTCTGATTCTATTTGCGAAATACTTACAATATCTTCTATTAGCTTCAAAAGCGAAAGACTACTTTTATTAATATAATTTGTGTATGTATTTATTTTTTGGGCATCATTTGTTGTTGATAATAACTGCGAAAAACCGACTATTGCATTCATTGGTGTACGTATTTCGTGTGAAATATTTGCCAAAAATGCTTTTTTAAGTTTATCCGATTGTTCTGCTTTTTCTTTTGCAGCTTTTAGTTCTATTTCCTTAGTTTTTGTTTCCGTAGTATTTCTTATTAACCAAAATAAATGTCTACTTCCATTATATTCAAAAAACGATAAGTTTAGTTCTAAATACAATTTCACTTCATTTTTTTTGCAAATAATCAGCTCAATTGTTTGACTACTTTTATCATCTAACTTTTCCAACTTATTAATTACATCGAAATATTCACTTTGATTTTTTTCGGGTACTATATATTTATATAATTCTTGTTTTGTATATTCATTATTATCAAAATCGAATATTTTTTTTGCTGAATTATTACAAAAAATACATTGTCCTGATTGATTTGTTATAAAAATTGCATCTTTTGTTGATGCTAAAAAATGATTAAAAAAAACATTTTTTTGTTTTAGGTTTTCATTATGAATTATTTCATTACTATAAAATAAGAATGCGTCAATTCCACATTCTAGAGCCTTAGCTTTAATTCTTTTATTTGCACCTTTTTCGATTAGTGCAATTATTGGTATTTTTTTAGTATTTATATTATTTTTTAAATTATTATATATATCATAACTTGAATCCTTTATGTTATTAAATTCTAATAAAATAGATTCTGGTTTATATGTTTTTATTAACTCAAAATATAATTCATCTTGTTTGACATATATTACATCATAACCTGTGTAGTTTTTATCTAATACTTTTTCAATATTATGACCAATATTTTTTTTATTACTTATAACAAATACTTTAGACATATTTCATTGTTTAATATTTTATACTCTTGAGTTTTTATGTAAGGTCTTCGACCACACTACATGACAAAAAATTATAACCGTAGTAAAATGAATATTTTTGACAGGATTTACATGACTAACATGACTAACATGATAAAAAAAAATGTAAGTAGTCTTACAAAAGTTTATCGGCATTTACTTATTAGTAACTTCTTGATTATATTCTCTTTGTACTAATGCGTAAGCAACTATAAATAGGTCGAAGACCTTGATTTAGACATAATCAATTGTTCGATTTTTTCTTTACATATTTTTTCAGTCAACGTTTGCAAGAGTTTAACTCTTTTTGACAAATATCGACATGTGCAATCAAAACTTAATATCACATAAAATACTTTTTATTTGCACAGGTCG
>JAOZVK010000613.1 GCA_029938185.1 Bacteroidales bacterium
ATCCTGTTACGAAATACCTGATAAACAAGACTGTCCAACTTCTGACGGGTAGCCCTAATGCGTAAGCAACATTAAATAGGTCGAAGACCTTTACTGCCAAATACTCCATTTTTCGAAGCTTTACAAAAATAGATAAAAATATAATAAAAACAATATTTTATTTTGGCTTACTTCTAACAATCCTTGATTTCTGTATTCCTTTTTATATATTTAACTTAAAATTTAAAACTAAGGTCTTCGACATATTTAATGTGGCTTACGTATTTTTGCAAACTGCTGTTATGTAGCTGATTGTACAAAAACAAATGTATAAAAACTTTTGTAAGACTACTTATAAACAATTTGTTTGTAATAATACTTTAATTTATATATATTTATTTTTATTTTTACAAAAAATTTTAATAATGGTTTTCTAAGCAATTAATATTGTTATACTTTAAAAGGTTCAATTATTCAATGATTCAATGATACAATGATACAATTATTCAATGATACAATTATTCAATGATTCAATGATTCAATGATACAATGATACAATTATTCAATGATTCAATTATTCAATGATTCAATGATTCAATTATTCAATTATTCAATTATTCAATTATTCAATTATACAATTATACAAAATATTGAATAATAACATATAAAGATTTTACTTTTATAAAAATGTTATAAGCTATTAATCAGGATATTGTATCATTGTATCATTGAATAATTGAACCATTGAAAAATTGAATAATTGAACCATTGAAAGTATATTTTTAGAATATTAATAGAATGCGTAAGCAACATTAAATAGGTCGCAGACCTTAATTTATCAATAACATTTTAAATTAAATCACAAAAAGATGAGATATTTATTTTTATCAATTTTTATAAGCTTTTTATCAATTTATGTCTATGCTGATGATATTGTAACAATTAGCACTAATACTCCTAAAACTGCAAAAATAGGAGAAAGATTTACAATAACTGTAACTATTAAAAAATTAGGATTAAGGCATTTTGCAGAATATCGTCAAAGCTTACCTAAAGGCTTTAAAGTCATTGAAAACAAATCGGGTAGTGCAGATTTTAGTTTATCGGAGCAAAATTTAAGATATATTTGGCTTCGTTTACCAAAAATAAAAATAGTAAAATTCTCGTATGATCTTGTAATAGACTCAACTGTGAAGGCAGGAACTTACGATTTGAATGGAAAATTTATATATATTTATAATAACCAAAGAGGAGAGCTTGATTCAAAAAATGTAATAACTATAATTGGTAGTAAATTAAAAACTATTGATGCAAGCAAAAAAATAGTTTTTCCTCCATTAGATTCCAGCAAGGTGGTTTGTTATAGAATAAAACCTTTTTTTTCCGATTCAGCAAAATCTATTTTAGTAAAACTTCATGTTAATAGAGGTAATATTAAGGGAGTAACAAAAATTGTTGAAGAAGTGCCACCTGGATATGCAGTAAATATTATAATAAATAGAGATGCTAATTTTTCATTTTCGGATAACAAGGCAGAGTTTATATGGAAAGCTACACCCGAAAAACAAAACTTTGATTTGGTATATAGTTTAAGTCCAATAGTAATTAAACCTCCGCTTCCAATAATTAAAGGGTATATGGTTTATATGGTAAACAGTGACGTAAAAAATATAAATGTTATCCAAGTAAAACAATTGAAAATTAGAAAATCTAATAATTCAAAAAATAAAACTATTGATGATAAGGAAGTAAATGAATTTTTTAAAAACTAAGAGGTCTTCGACCTATTTATAGTTGCTTACGCACATTATACTGAATTAGGTAAGTATTGTTACAAAAGTTTTTCAACATTTTTTTTACTCACAACTCCTTAATTAGATTGTTTTTGTATTAATGCGTAAGCAACTATAATAGGTAGAAGACCTTAAGAATTTCACTTCTATAAAAATGTTATCAATTATCAATCAAGATATTGTACCATTGTATCATTGTATCATTGTACCATTGTACCATTGTATCATTGAATAATTGTACCATTGTACCATTGAATCATTGAATAATTGTATCATTGAACCATTGAAAGTATATGTAAGATGTGTGTAAGCAACATATTATAGAAACTAAAAGTACTTTGACCTTATATAGAAATATCCATAAATGATTCATCTTCATTTTGATTATATTTGCAATACGGGCAAATATCGACTTTAGAAGGTATAATTTCGCCACATGCTATACATTCTTTAAGTTTCGAAGAAGCTTTTTTTACTTTAGTTGGTGTTTCAACTTGTTTAGGTTTTGTAATTTTTTCGGTAGTAAAATCATTTATATCAAACAAATCAAAATATTTCCGTTGTTTTTGCCAGCCTTTATCACTCAAAAACCTATTCGGATAGCTTTCTCCTCTTGCTAAACTGTATTTTCCTTTTGATTTTTTATTTGTTTTTTTAGATGTCCGACCAAATTTATCAGAAATCTTTACTACCAATTTGTTTTGAGTTGGAATTTTTGACATTATTCCATCAAAATCAACAAAATATACTTGTTCTTTATTGTTTGCTAATTCTATATAAATATATAAATATTTTGGAATATTGCTAACAATATAATTTACTAAACTGTTATCAATAGCAAAACCAATTTTATTATTGTTATCGTTTATATGAATAACTATACTTCTATCATTTTTTTGTTCCCACTCTAATTGTTGTAATTTATCAAGCATTATTTTTATTATTTATATAAAATTAAGTGAACTACGAATTTTTTTAATATTAAACTTTTGTATTGAAAAACAAGAGTAGTTTATACTTTAAATGGTACAATTATTCGATGGTACAATGGTACAATACTTTGATTAATAATTGATAACAGTTTATTAATGTTAAAACTACAACCGTTTAGAGTATAATTATTCTTACATAATCAATTTAAGAAGCTTTGAATAGCCTTGTTTTATCAGTAACAAATATAATTAAATATTATGGTTCATAAAGTTTATTTTTGCAAAAATTTAATTTTTATGTTTTATAACACTCTATATGATATTTTTTTGGGTGTAATTTGGACAGGATTAACAGGATTTACATGTTTTTATATTATGTAAATTTTGTCAAAATATTCATTTTACTATTTCTACTTTACGAACTTAAAACTATTTGATAATTAAACTATTAAATCATTT
>JAOZVK010000614.1 GCA_029938185.1 Bacteroidales bacterium
TATCAAGCGTAAGCAAAATTGTTAATTATCCATTGTTCATTGTTAATTACTTAAGTAAAATCTTAATATTATGGAAAAACCAATTTTATTATCAAAACAAAAAATATTTATTGTAAGTTTGTCATCACTTATACTTTTGTATTTTATTTTTTTTCCTCCACCTTTTCTGCCACCTAATATATTTACAGAAAATGATGCAGAAATTGCAGAACAAATTTATAAGAATATACATGATATAACAGAAAAATACGAAATTACCGGAATTGAGTTATTAAAGTCACTACCTGTAGAACGTCTAAAAAAACTCAAAAAAGAATTAAGGTCTTCGACCTATTTAATGTTGCTTACGCAAGATATATAATAAACGGTATTTCAAAAAGTAAGCTCTATACTAAATAGGTAAAAACTTTTGTATGGGTGCTTATCACGTATTTTAGAAAAAACTCACTTAACACGTCCTTGCATTCAGTATGCTTTGGTAGCATCGCAAGATGGATATTATCCAAGCTATAATGCAGGAGGAACTGTTTTTTTGAAAAAAGGTGAGGTTTGGAAGTATGGAAAAACGATACATGGAGAAAATGGGAGATATCCAAGTGGTATGCCTGTCAAAAATCTACGTTTTAGAAAACAATTTGTGGGAACAGAAAAACAATGTTTAATTATAGAAAAAATAAAAATATATAGTTATTTATTATATCCTGAAAATATAAAAAGAGCAAAAATAGCTGGTACATTACCATTATTTAGACCTCCAGGAAATAGAATTGACAGATAAAATATTAATTATGAAAGGATTTGAGAATTATAAAGTAAAAAATTTCACATTTACTTCATCTTCAGACGAGACAATTCCATTATCAAAACTTGAAAATGACTTGATATTAAAAGATATTTTAAACAGTAATTTACAACTAAATAAATACACAAATATAATAAGTTCATTGTTTTGTATTTATCAAGCTTTTGCACCTGATGATATTTATTGTAACTATCCCGAAAAAAAAGTTATGAGGCGTAAAACAAAAGTAATGGAAATTTATATGAATTTGGATTATTATAAATTTTTGGAGGCAGACAAAGAACAAGCAAAACAAATGATGTCGGAACTTTACTTAAAAGGTATTGAAAAATATTTAGTCGGAAGAAAAGATTTTAAAGGTAAAGAGTTTTATAGTGATGTAAAACAATTGTTTGAAAAACATAATCTTATATCTAAAGATTAAGGTTTTTGACCTTAATATGCAATTTAATAAAATATGAATGTCAAATTCTTTTTAGACTTCTTAACTATGGAAAAACCAATTTTATTATCAAAACAAAAAATATTTATTGTAAGTTTGTCATCACTTATACTTTTGTATTTTATTTTTTTTCCTCCACCTTTTCTGCCACCTAATATATTTACAGAAAATGATGCAGAAATTGCAGAACAAATTTATAAGGATATACATGATATAACAGAAAAATACGAAATTACTGGAATTGAGTTATTAAAGTCACTACCCGTAGAACGTCTAAAAAAACTCAAAAAAGAATTATCACGTATTTTAGAAAAAACTCACTTAACACGTCCATGCATTCAGTATGCTTTGGTAGCAACGCAAGATGGATATTATCCAAGCTATAATGCAGGAGGAACTGTTTTTTTAAAGGCTGGTGAAGTGTGGAAGTATGGTAAAACAATAAATGGAGAGAATGGAAGATATATGGGAGGTTTACCTTATCCTAATTTAGAATTTAGAATAGAATTTCAAGGAACAGAAAAGCAATGTTTAATTATAGAAAAAATAAAAATATATAGCTATTTATTGCATGCTGAAAATATAAAAAGAGCAAAAAAAACAGGTACATTACCATTATTTAGACCACCTGGAAATAGAATTGATAGATAAAAACAATATTTATTAAAAGACTTATACAAATGAATGGATTTGAAAACTACAAAATGAATGATTTTGAATTTACATCATCAGCATGGAAAGATGTATCTTTCGAAAAATTGAGAAATGACAGAATTTTAAAAAATATATTATCTCAAAATTTACAACTAAATAAATACACAAATATAATAAGTTCCTTGTTTTGTATATATCAAGCTTTTGCACCTGATGATATTTATTGTAACTATCCCGAAAAAAAAGTTATGAGGCGTAAAACAAAAGTAATGGAAATTTATATGAATTTGGATTATTATAAATTTTTGGAGGCAGACAAAGAACAAGCAAAACAAATGATGTCGGAACTTTACTTAAAAGGTATTGAAAAATATTTAGTCGGAAGAAAAGATTTTAAAGGTAAAGAGTTTTATTGTGATGTAAAACAATTGTTTGAAAAACATAATCTTATATCTTAAAATAAACATATGCAAAAATACTTAGATATTGATAATTGGAACAGAAAAGAACATTTTGAATTTTTCAATCAATTTGATGAACCTTTTTTTGGAATAGTAGATGAGGTTGATATTACAAAAGCAAAAAATATATGTAAAAAAAATGATATTTCTTTTTTTCTTTACTATCACTACCAATCAATTGTTGCTGTAAATCAAATAAAAGAATTTAGATATAGAATCATTAACAACAAAATTGTTATTTTTGATATAATACATGTAACCACTACACTAAGCAGAGCAGATAATACTTTTTCGTTCTCATTTATTCCATTTTCTAAATCGTTTGATGAATTTTATAATTCAGCAAAAACAACAATCAATAATATAAAAAAAACAACAGGTTTAGGTTTAAATGAGAATACAAGTAGAATAGATACAGTACATTTTTCGACACTCCCTTGGATTAGTTTTAAAGGTGTAACACATGCACGTAGTTTTAAATACAAAGATAGTTGTCCAGCAATAACATTTGGTAAGTTTTTTCAAAGAGATAATAAAATACTAATGCCTATTTCAATAAATGTTCATCATGGATTAATGGATGCGTTTCATGTTGGACAATTCTTAGAACTTTTTAAACAATTAATGAATAAATCATTATAAAGAAACTCATAAATTAAGATAAATAGTTTATTTAAGTTTTTTATTAGTTCTTAAAATATTTTATTTTTCGTTAGTGATTTTTTTTCGCCCTGAGGGCATAATCATTAACATGGGGCAACGCCCTATGTATAAATGCATTCGCAAACAAAAACGCCCT
>JAOZVK010000151.1 GCA_029938185.1 Bacteroidales bacterium
AAAAAAACTATGCAATGTATTTTATTGCTTTTGCCTTTCAGGGCGTTCTTGCTTATGAATGCTTTTATACATAGGGCGTTGCCCCATGTTAATGCTTATGCCCTTTCAGGGCAAAAAACTTGAGAAATAAAAATTCAAAATACTAAGCGTTTTTTGGCATTTTTCATAAATGTCAAAAAGTAGTTTTCACTTTTTTTATTCTTAAAAACCTTATTTTTTATTTTAAACCTTAATAGAAAAGAAATATGACCACGATTACTTAAACCTTATTACCTTATTTATAATAGTTTTAATAAGGTAATAAGGTTAATAATGACGATTAAACTTTATTTCTACTAAGGTTTGTAAACTCGGTAACTATTTTGCTACTAGAAAATAAAAAATAAGGGCATTTTTCATAAATGTCAAAAAGTAGTTTTCACTTTTTTTATTCTTAAAAACCTTATTTTTTATTTTAAACCTTAATAGAAAAGAAATATGACCACGATTACTTAAACCTTATTACCTTATTTATAATAGTTTTAATAAGGTAATAGGGTTAATAATGACGATTAAACTTTATTTCTACTAAGGTTTTAAATCCAAAAAGTATCAAGCGATAAATGAAAAATGCCCATTTTTTTTAACCTTTATTACCCTATTAAAATGAAAATAAAATACAACAATTTATATACACATTTTATTTTTACTACATTACACAGACTGCCTGTTATACAAAATAAAAACAGAGAACGAATAGAAAAATTTATTACAGGAGTTGCAAAAAATTATAATTGTAAACTTTATGCTATTTATGTAAATCCGGAACATATTCATTTTTTAATATCTCGTTCACCAAATATATCGGAGGAGTATCTTGCAAATATTATAGCCGACAGTTCAACAAAATTTATAAATGAAAATAAATTGACAAAAGGAAATTTTGAATGGCAAACTACTTGTTCTGCATTTTCAGTTTCAAAAAGGCATGTTGATAAAGTTTGCAAATACATATTAAATCAAAAAGAACACCATAAAAAAACAACATTCAAAGAAGAATATGACAAATTTATTAAATTTTATGAAAAAACAATTAATATAATAAAATAAGGTAATAAGGTTTGTAAACTCGGTAACTATTTTGCTACTAAGGTTGAAAATAAAAAATAAGGTTTTTTAAAGAAAGTATTTCTTGAAAATGCACGTCAGAATTTAGAAATAATGCGTTTGTATATTCGTTGAAATTTCTATTATTTCAAAGACAATGCTGCTGTCGGGCAATTATCAGCACACTCTTTAGCCGAAATTTTAAGTGCTTTTTCGAGCGATATACTAAATGGTGCATCAATTTGTACATCAAAGCCTCTGCCTACGCTTGTCAAACCTATTATTTCTTTATTTTTGGTAGCAATTTCTACACAAAGATTACATTTTATACATTTTTCGGGTTCGTAAACAATTATTTCATGATTAAATACTTTTCTTAAAGTTTTTCGTTCACCATACAAAAATCTTCTTCTATCAGCATTATATTGGTCAGAATAAATTCTTAATTTACATGTATTTGGTTTTCTGCAATCGCAACGCATACATCGTGTAGCTTCGGTAATTACTTCTTGTTTTGTAAAACCTGCTAATAAACCATTGACAGGCTCAATTCTATTATCTGAAATTGTTTCTTTCATATACTCTTTAATTTCAGACTCCTGAAGTTTCCCAAACTTAGAATTAAACTTTTTGTGTCGTTGTTTAACTTCTTTAGATTTTAAAAATAAATTTACAGACCAAGCAGCAGACTTGCCTTGTGCTACGGCTCTTACTGCCATTTTTTGCGTTCTAATAATATTTCCACATGCAAAAACACCAGTTTGATTAGTTTCATAAGTATTTCTGTTTACACTTATTCCATTTTTTGAATATTCGAAACCAAAATCTTTAATATTATTCTCATTAAAACTTCCACTTGCAAAAATTACGGCATCAAAACTGTTTTTTAAATCAAGATAATTTTCTTTAGTTATATTAGTATTCAGCTTAAATTTTGCACCATATTTTTTTAACACATTTATCTCAAAATCAATAGCAGTTTGAGGGATTTCATTTTCTGAAATTTTATATCTTATTGCTCCTCCTGCTTTATTATTTTTATCGAATAGTGTACAATTATATCCCCATTTGAGTAAATAAAAAGCACTTGCCAAACCAGCAGGTCCTGTACCTACTATTGCGACATTTTTATTTGTATTAGTATCTTTTTCAGGTAAATAAAAATTTTTATCAGATGCATCTTCATTTGCAACAAATCTTTTAAGCAAACATATAGATACTGATTTATCATGCTGTTTTCTACGACAAACTTTTTCGCAAGGTGCCGAGCAAATATATCCTAAAATCAAGGGTAAAGCTATTTCTTGTTTTACAATCCTCAGAGCTTCGTCAAATTTATTTGATGCAATTAAACGATTCATTAAAGGAATGTCCATAAAAGCCGGACAAGCTATACGACAAGGAGCCTCACAATCGCCAACATGGTCGCTTAACAGCAATTCGAGCGATTCTTTTCTGGTATTTTTAATTTCTTCATCGAAACTTATAATATCCATGTTATCAACTACTACAGTTGAACATGAAGTAATAGTTTTCCCTGTTTTTCGTTCTTTTACAATACATATCATACACGAAGGGTGATTTGTATACCCTTTTTTATAACACATTGTAGGAATCTCAATTCCAACAGATTTGGCTGCTTCAAAAATAGTTGTACCATGTGGTACTTTAATATCAATATTATCAATTTTTAGTTCTATCATAATTGTATTTGTCTTCAACTGAGGAGTTAAAAGTTAAAAGCTGGTTAATAAAAATTAATAAATTACAACAATATTATTAGTTCTAATTTTATTTTATTGTATTATAATAATTTATACACTCTCATTCCCCGCATTTCGCTTTGCTTCATACGGGGCTAACAATAGGTCGTCCCGATGGGACTTTATAAATACACTAATTAAGTAGATAGCTATATAAAAACAACACTTTTGTTTTTTATATTATACTGTTTATCAGGCGCAAGTAAAACTACTTACTTTTTTTGGTTCATCAAGTTTATTTACGCACAAATTTATTTTTGCTTTTTAATTAACTGATAATCAATAATTGTAATATTATTTAGGTGTAAGCAGCGTTAAAAGGCTCGAAGAGCCCTTTTTTTCAATAATCTTTACAGCATCTACAGGACAAACTTGTTTGCAAATATCACATGCAATGCATTTTTCATTATCAATAGCATGTACTTCATATGGTTTATGCGGAATTGCATCAGTTGGGCATTTTTGAGCACAAATTGTGCAACCAATACAATCATCAGTTATTGAGTACATTATCAAATCAAGGCATTTTCCTGTTAAACATTTTCCATTTATATGCGCTAAATATTCATCTTTAAAATATTTCAATGTTGATAAAACAGGATTTGGAGCTGATTTTCCTAAACCACATAGACTATTATTTTTTGTACTTATAGCCAGTTTTTCGAGCGTATCAATGTCTTTAATTTTTGCTTTTCCACTTTTGACTTTAGCTAAAATTTCGAGCATTCTTGTTGTTCCAACTCTACAGAAAGTACATTTTCCGCAAGATTCATCTTGAGTAAAAGAGAGAAAATAATGAGCAATATCAACCATACAATCTGTTTCGTCCAAAACAACCAATCCTCCCGAACCCATCATAGCTCCTACTTCTGTAAGCGACTCATAATCTATTGGCGTATCAATAAGTGTTGTAGGTATACAGCCCCCCGAAGGTCCCCCAATCTGAACAGCTTTTAATCGTTTTCCGTTAGCAATTCCGCCTCCTATATCATAAACGATTTTTCTTATGCTTATTCCCATTGGAACTTCAATTAAACCACCTCTGTTAATTTTTCCGGCAAGTGCAAAAACTTTTGTTCCCTTACTATTTACAGTTCCAATTTCGCTAAATTTTTCGGCACCATTTTTTACTATCCATGGAACCATCGAAAAAGTTTCGGTATTGTTTATTAAAGTCGGTTTTCCCCACAAACCTTTTTCCGACGGATAAGGAGGTCGCATTTTAGGTATTCCTCTATTTCCTTCAATAGAAGTTATAAGCGCAGTTTCTTCGCCACAAATAAAAGCACCTGCACCTTCAAAAATTTTAACATCTATCGAATATTTGCTATTAAATATATTATAACCAATAATTCCTTTATTTCTACATATGTTTATTGCTTCTTTTATTCGCTCAACTGCAAGAGGATACTCTGCTCTGATATATAAAATGGCTTTTGATGATTTTACAGCATAAGCTGCAATAATAAGTCCTTCGATTACTCTAAACGGATATGATTCTAATAACATTCTATCCATAAAAGCACCAGGGTCGCCTTCGTCTCCATTACATATTACATATTTTTCGGAAGTTTCCATATTGTGTACCATCTCCCATTTTAGACCAGTCGGAAAACCGGCTCCTCCTCTACCACGCAATCCACTCTGTTTTATAATCTCAACTAAATCAATAGGTTTCATCTGCTCCAAACATTTTTTGAGCGCTACAAAACCTCCCAGTTTCATATACTCGTCCAAATCGTATGGTTTTAGCACTCCCCTATGTTCTGTTGCAATATTTACTTGATATTCAAGAAATTTAGATACAGGCGTATCTCTTTTGTTTTTTGGGTATCTTATTGTTTTTTCAGGTATACTATTGGTTGTTATTCGCTCAAAAAAATTATAAAAAGTATTTTTTACTCTATTAACAATATTATTTGAAACAAAATGTCTTTGAATAATATTTTTTACTTCGCCTTCTTTTATATTTACATAAAAATATGTTTGCTCATTTGGTTTTAAAATTTCCATTAAAGGCACTTGATTACAAACTCCTACGCAACCAACTTGTTTTACGACAGCAATTATTTTATTTGATTTTAGTGTGGTTTCCAATTCTGCTTTAATATCAGCACTTCCGCTCGCAATGCAGCACGACCCCAAGCCTATACGTATTTCGCCTTGTGATTGCTTAATATCAATTTTGTCTAATGATTTATTATCCGATTTACTATCTTTAGCCAATTTGAAGTCTTCTATAGTTTCCTCAACCTGTTCAATTTCAACATGTCCATAGGTTATATTATCAATTTGAACAACTGGTGCAATTGTGCAACAACCCAAACACGATACTTTATCAACCGTAAACATATTATCGCTATCAGTATCCTTACCATCTTCTATTCCCAGACTCCGTTTATATGCCTTATTAACTTGCTGTGCACCTTTAACATGACATGCTGTACCTTCGCATACTTTTATTAAATGCCTACCTGCTTTTTTGTGCTTAAATTGTGAGTAGAAAGTAGATACACCATATATATCAGATAGCTTAATATCAGTATTTTCAGATACATAATCAAGGGCTTTTTGGGGTAGGTAGTTAAATTCATTTTGAATTTGTTGTAAAATTGGAATAAGCATTTTTTTCTCTTTTCCATAATTCAAAATTATACTATCAACTTTTTCTATAATTTTATTATCCATACTATATTTAGTTATAAGCATCAGTGCAAAAAAATTTTAGGAGTCTCTTTTGTATAAAGTATATTTACTGAAATACAGTTGATTATATACCAAGCAAAAGCGATATTAAATTAAGCTGAAGACCTTAGCTAAAAATTTAATGCCAAGATAAATTAAAAATACTAAAATTACAATATAATAAATATATTTTGAATCTTTGAGTTTTTGGTTCTTCTTAAATGTTGTGGTTTATTTTTAATGATTATCCACTTTTGCACCCAATTTAAGGTCTTCGACCTATTTATAGTTGCTTATGCATTATTATAAAAACAATCTAATAAAGGAGTTGTGAGTAAAAAAATGTCGATAAACTTTTGTAACAGTACTTATCTTTGTGGGTTAACAATAATTCGTCCTATCGGATTTTTGATTGCAATCTTAAAATAAACAATAATAAAATTTATTTTAAAATATATTATAACGATATTTTGTAATGGTTTGAATGAATTTGCAGTAATAAAAAATGTTTTTTTGTTGATAACAAAATTATTCAAATTTAAAAAACTCAAATAATCAGATAGTTTACATATATTTAATTTTTTGATAAAAGTATGCAAACATTATCAAACTTCAACAAAAATAAATAATTATTCTTTTGTTTTTGTAATAATTTATTATAATAAATAAAAATCTTCGCTTGTTCAAACCTGTCATACATTCACGCATCTCATAACAAGAATTTATGAATTATCCAGATTAATATTTTTATATCGAAAATGTGCTGGTGTCGGGCATTTATTTTGTTTTTTTGTGAGCTGTAGGCGAAACAAAAAACAAAATAAATGACTGACATCAAGCACAATGTTACCTGCTCTAATTGTCTTTTACTATAAAGTTTTCAACAATATCAAATGCCTCTAATTCTTTTTTGCTTTCTATAAATTTATAATACTTTATCTTTGCGAGATTTACAATCTTTTGTTGTTCTTTTTTTGAAATATTAGGAATTGAAATAGTGCATAAATCATCAAATCTAAGTGATTGCCGAACTGAACCAAAAGACCTATCTTTTATATTTTGTATTCCATCTTGACTTTTTAGGTATAAGAATACAAATTCAGGTAAAAAGTTATCGTTTATTATTTTAAAAGTTACATACATTTTACTTACTGCAACTATGTTTTTTGTCAAATTAATTCCTAACGAACCAGTATTTGCCCGTGAAGGATTATAAGCTATTGATTTTTTATTTACAATTTTATAATCTTCATTTGTAGCAGAAGTAACTGACATAAAATTATCTCCCCAATAATCTTCACCGTCAATTATACCATAAAAATCGTGCTTTGTTATTGTTACAGTTTTATGTAAGGAACTGTTTTTAAGTCGTTCTTCTTCTAATATTTCCTTTAATAAAATATAGTTATTAGGGACTTCATTAAAATATTTAAACCAAATAAATGAATAGTTCGTGTTTTTTATAATATCCTCTGTTTTTATCTGCGATGTAGAATGGGAATTGTCAAAAATATATTCCTCAAAATCATTTATTTTGTCTGTAATCTTACGTCTTCTCTGCGTAAGGGTAAAGCCATCATTTTTAATCCTCGTATATTTTATTGTATCTATTTTCTGATTGTTAAACCCTTGCAAAACGAGAACGGACGCTTTGGCTTCTGTATAAGGCAAAAATACACCTGACGGAAAAGATATTATTTGTTTTAATAAATTATTTTCTATTAAATATTTTCTTAAATTCTTTAATTCTTTGTTATTAAGAATAGATTCAGGAACAATAATATATGCTCTTGCTGTTGGTTTTTTATTCAAAGAGTTTATTATGTGTTGTATGGATTGAGAATTTCCATTATCGCTTAAAAGAGAGTATAAATCTTTTGCTGTCCCTTCCATATTAAAAGGAATGTTTGTTATTATTAGGTCAAACTTTTCTTTTATCGGGTTTAGTAAAGTATCCTGTTGTTTAATGTTGCTATGTCCATCGCCTGCGAGTATCATATTCATCTTAGCAATTCGGGCATTTGATGATATTTCGCCACCATAAACAGTATTTTCTTTTAAGTCTTTTAAAACTGTTTCGGTTAAATAATCATTATTTTGTAAAGTATCTTTTATGTAATTGAATGTAGAGATTAAAATTCCTCCCGTTCCACAAAAGGGGTCGTAAATTTTCTCCCCATATTTTGGGTTTGATAATTTTACGAGGAAATTAACAATATGTCTTGGTGTAAAATATTCTCCGAGGTCGTTGTTTGAAGTGTTGTATTGCTGAATAAAATATTCAAAAGCATCACCTTTTATATCTGTTTTTATTCCACTTAAATTTAATTTATCTAATTTTTCAATTATCTGTTTAAGTGCAACTGTATCCTGAATTATTAATTTAGTGAATAAAGTTTCTTCTCCTTGTTTGTTAAAAGTTTTTTCTAAATGTGGTATAACTATGTCATTAATATAACTTAATAATTCATTCCCTTTTTTTAATTTATAACTTTCCCATTTTATATAATCAGGAATAGTTTCGGATATAATATCATTTTCCTCTGATATTAATTTGAGAAATAAAAGATTTGAAAATTCAAAAAAACGCTCAATACCTTTCATTATCCCTGCTTTTCTCAATTTTTGATTTGTAAAAGCAAATACATTAATTAATTCTTCTTTTGAATTGATTGATATATCTTCGTCTATATAATTATTAGTATTAATAGATAAAAATTGTTTATAATAATCGGATTTTTCTATTCTATCTACTTCAATTCCGTTTTCAGTTAGTTCTTTTTCATTATCAACCCAATAACTTTTAACTTGAATACCATCAAAAAGAATAATTATTTTTGAGTTCAAAAGTTTTGCATAATTTAATGCTTGTTCCTTTGTTTTTGCCAAATTCATATTTGGCTTTTTTGTTTCTATAATAATTTCAGGAGTAGTTGAATTTTTGTCAAAATACAGGCAAAAATCTGGCATAAGTCCTGATATTTTTTGCACTTCCTCTGCTGTTCTCGGTTTTTGATAATAAACGTTTCTATTTTTATTTTGAAAATCTATTATCCAACCATTTTTAGATAACTTTTGTTCAAGCAAGTTTTCAATATCTCTTTCAATGGATTTTTTTGTTTTCATTTGTTTTTTTTAGATTGTCAAAATTACAATAATTTTTAGTTTTTACGAAATTGCAGGTAATGTTATTTATTGCGGACGTGAAAGTTACGAACTTAGCGTTTTTTTGTGACATTTGCAAGTGGATTTGATAAATTTTTCCAATTTTTTTTAACTGAGATGCTTACACATAAGTAGGTCTATATATAAAAACGATACTTTTATTTTTTATATTATACTGTTTATCAAGCGTAAGCAAAATTGTTCATTGTCCATTATTCATTTCGTTTTACATACGGTGTTTTTCCTGCGAAAACGATGCCGAGTTTTATTATATTTTCTGGTTTTATATTATTTTCAAGCAATTCTGTATAATATTCATTTATATCTATTTGCCGTAATGCTTCATCTAATTCTTTATTTATTCGTTCTTTAAACTTGTCCGTATTTTTTTCTGTCTTTCGCTGTTTTTCTATTTGTTTTATTTCTATTACTATACCGTTTTTTGACTTATCATTTGGAATTAACATAATATCATATCTACCTTCTCCACTTTCTTTATTTGACCTTATTTTATACTCATCACTTAAAATAGCAAGCAAGCCGAGTGTATATACATGGTATATCTGTTCGTGTGAAATAAATATATCTTCTGTTTCTTTGTCTTTTTTTTCTGCTGTATCATGGTAACTTATTGTTCCACTCACAATTTTTCTAAAATCTTTTTCAAATTCTGTTATCCGAGAATTTATTAGATTTTCTGCCATTGAAATTAATGAATCTTTCTTTATGCTAATTTCACTATCTAACCAAGTCATTATTATATCAGTAAAGACGATTTTGATTTCTTTGTTTGGAATTTTTAGCTTATAATTTCCGTATTTTCCTTTTTCTATTTGTGTTAAATATCCATTATATGTTAAAAGTGTCCAAATTAGTTCATTATTAGTTTCAAAATCAGCGAATACAAAATTTTCTTTTAATTCTTTTTCTATTATTTTGTCTTCAATTAAATCCTGTATATTTTCTTTTACTCCATGTTCTGTAAGTCTGTTTTTTATTAATGATGGGTCTCCTGTATTTACCCAGTATTCTTTAAAATCTTCTGGATAACTGTCAATATAATTTACTATTGACCATGGATTATAAATTTCCGAAGTTTTTCCAAATTTATATCCATTATACCATTTTTTTATATCATCTGTTTTATTTTGCAAATCAAAATAGGCTAATATTTTTCCAGTTTCGTTGTCTGTAAAACCAAAATGAATATCAAATTTATATGAAGTTATCCCATATACTTTAAAATTATTCCATTCCGAAAAAATACTTTCTCGTCCTACACGCATCACGCCTGTAAGTAGTCCTTTTTTTAAATTGGTATCGTTGCCTTTATAAGCATCGCCAAGAAAACCTTGCATAAAATTAATTGTTTTTTGATAATATGTTTTATTTTCTTTGTCGGAAGATTTTATTGGGCTGTTTGTATTATTAAAAGCATTTATTATTGGTGCATCATATTCATCAACAAGAATTATAACTTTCTCATTAAAATGGTTTTGTAAATAATTACTTAAATCTTGAAGGCTTGTTTTGTATTTTTTTTCAGACGATTTCTCTGTTATTATGTCTTTAAATCTTTTTTTTTCGCTTTCTTTTAATTTGTCGGATTGTAACAGAAAATCAAATTTTTCATATAATTTTATAACAATTTGTTTAAAACTGTCTAAACAATTCGTCCAATTTGTTTCTTTTATGTTTTTTAATGAAATATTTATTACAGGATATTTATTTTGATGTTCCTTGCAAAATTCTTTTTCTTTTGCTATTTCAAAATCTGTAAATAATTCGGCACTATCTTTCCTTTGAATATCAAAAAAATATTCTATCATTGATAGATTTAGTGTTTTTCCAAATCGTTTAGGGCGAGGCATTAATGAAATATAAGCTCCTTTTGTGAAAAAATCGTAAATTAGCATTGACTTATCTACAAAATAATTATCAGCGTTTATAAATTCTTTAAAATCTGAATATCCTAATTCTATTTTTTTGTTTTTTTTCATTTTATACCAGTTTTAAAGGTGAACACTATTTCTATTAAAAAAATTATTTTTGATTTTCTAAATAAATATGCAAAAAATCCTATTGTGTTTATATACAGCGTTTTGCAGTTGTATGTATTGTTATATTATTGCGACCGTGAAAGTTACGAAGTTTGCGTTTTTTTGTGACATTTGCAAGTGGATTTTCATAAATTCTAACTTTTTGAACTGAG
>JAOZVK010000152.1 GCA_029938185.1 Bacteroidales bacterium
AACTAATAAAAAACTTAAATAAGCTATTTTTGCTCGTATTTTTATAAGCCCAGCTCTGAGGTGGGCTTATAAAAATTAATAAATTACAACAATATTATTAATTTTCGGCATTTGTTTTTGTACAATTGGCTGCATAATAGTAATTTATAAAAATGCGTAAGCCACATTAAATAGGTCGAAGACCTTAGTTCTAATTTTATTCTTTTTTTATTGTATTGCTTTAGCCCTTTCATGCAAAAAAAAATTTAGAAATAGAAATTCAAAATACTAACTAAGGTCTTCGACCTATTTATAGTTGTTTACGCATTAGTACAAAGATAATCTAATCAAGGAATTATAAATAAGTAAATATTGAAAAACTTTTGTAACAGTACTTATTATTTGAACTAAAATAAATTGAATGCTAAACATCTTATTTTTAGTATCATTTAAGTTCGTAAAGTAGAAATAATAATAAAATTATTTAGGTGTAAGCAACATAAAATGGCTCGAAGAACCTGTTTTTATGAATCAATACCTGTTATTGTATCATCTTTAGGATATTCAATAGAATATTTTAGGTCTAATTCAATTTCTTTAGCTTTTTCAATATTAATATTCCATTCAATATATTTAAGCTCACTAATTTTAAGTGTATCTGTATCTTCTTTATATTTAGGCGATATTAATGTAACTTTTATATCATCGTTTTGCGAAATAGGAATTTGGTCGGTAATAATAATTTTCTCCTTAGTTTTCTTATTATTTTTAATTTTAATTAAATATTCAAAGAGCATCTTTGTTTTTTTACTAAAAATACCTTCATCTTTTTGGTATTTTTTAAGAAACTTATATTCTATTTTTATACTTTCATCAACACCCAAAAATGTCCAAAATTCTTCTGAAGGAGCTACAAGTTTTAGTTTAGAATTTGCAACAAAATGATTGTCAAGAAAAATACTTGTTTCGCCAGGAAGAAACGAAAATTCGGTATTATTTTTAATTTTTGTTTTTAGATAGGCATATTGTGATAATTTTGGAACACTTGAATAAATAAATTCAGCTTCAAAATTATTGTTAAATATGTTTACTTTTGTTGGTTTGTTGTTATTGTTTATTGTACTTTTTCCTGCAACAACAAATACTACAGCAGTTGTACCTGTTTCAACTTTAGCTTTGGGTTTAGCCATATCAGTTTTCAATCTTGAAATATTATCAAAACTTTCGGCAATTGCACTTTTTGTTAGTTCTTTTTTCTTAGCTCTCTTTTTAAAAACTGGTGGGCTAAGTGTCCTATACTCTTTTTCCTGTTCTATATATTTATCTATATACCAAGGATTCAGCTCTGCTTGATTACCTCCAATTTGTACTTGAGCTGTTGAGAGTTTTAGCTTAACATTTGTCCAGTCTTCTCCTGTATATTGTTTTACCATTGCATTATAGGCAACACTCATAGTTTTTTTGTGCGATAAAACTCTTAAATCATAAAGCGAATACCATTGAGGTCCATATACTATATATGTTAAATTAATATCAAGAAGTCCTTGTTTAACTATTTCAACAGTTACCTGAACCTGATTTTTAGATTTACTTGTGTTGTTATTAAATTGGTTTATTTCTGATATAGTTTTTGCAAGTTTTTTGTTTAGCTCTCTTTTTTCTAATTTTATTTTTATTAGTTTGTTTGATATATTTTCTAATTTTTTAGTATAAAATAAAATCATTTGATTCCATTTATCTGGATCAAGTTCATTCGTATTTTTCTTTGTTTTATTAGTAGTAAAAAAAGAAATATTCTCGACAAAAATTTGTTCTTTGCTTGCAATTTCTGCTTTAATATCCAATTTATATATTGAATCTTCAATATCAAGCTTAACTTTTTTTAGTTCATTTAGTTTAGCATCAGTATCTTCTTCGTAGTATACAGTATCATATTTAATATTTTTTAGAATTGCATTTGATGAACCATTTACCTGAATACTTTTTCGTTCGATTGATTTTGGTAAATTGTCGAACACCAAAATATGTTCGTCCAAACCAAGTTCTATTTCTCCAATTCTTATTACTTGTGCTCTATCTTTGTATACTGTAACAGAGTCTATTGTTGATTTTATTTGTTTCATTTTTGTTATTTATTTAGTTTAAAAAATTTTGCATAAAAGTTTTTTAGGCTACCCACGTAAGGTTGGCTATTCTGCCGCTGATTGCTTGTTCTCTTCTCAAGAAAAACCATAATATATTAAAGTTCTTACTAATAAAAGTTTAGTTTACAAGCTACAAATGAAAAAGGAAATCTTATATTGACACTTAGGGTTTGTTCATAAAAAAGAACTAACAAATTTCACGCAAAGAACGCTAAATGATTGACGCAAAATACGCAAAGTCTTAAATCATGCTTTACATTTTTTACGTGGAACTTATGTTATAATGATTTTTAGGATATTATATTTTTTAGGAACAAACCTTTTATTGACACTTGTTAGGGAAGAGAACTAAAAGCTAAAAATATGTTCATATTTCTTTACTTTTAAAAATATTTTAATTTCTAATAATTCAATAAATGTATGAATATGAGTATATTTAAGTATTTATTGGAAAAGTTAGAAGTTAAAAGAACGAGTTAAATGCTTGATTATTATTAAAAAAATTTACCTAAGTAGTCTTTCAAAAGTTTTTTCGGCATTTATTTTTGTGCAATTATCTATATGATAGTAGTTTGTAAAAATACGTAAGCCACATTAAATAGGTCGAAGACCTTAGTTATTAGAACTTTCCAAAAGTTTTAAACTTTTGGAAAGATAAGTTTTCAACCTATTTTAGTATAACAATACTTACAGAAAATTTAATTACTGATTACCAAGAATTAAAGGTAAACCATTCTTACCACTACCAATTACAATTACTTTTGTATTTTTTGATTGAGATAGCAAAATAGTAGCTTCTATACCTCTCATTTGTAGTAGATTATCGGTCAAACTGTTATTGATAATTTGATTTGCTCTGGATTCTCCTTCAGCAGCAATACGTTTTCTTTCGGCTTCGCTTTTTTCTTTTTCAAGTTTAAATTTATATGCTAAAGCTTCTTGTTCTTGTTTTAGTTTGTTTTCTATAGCATGCTTAATTTGAGCAGGAAGATTTATTGAACGAATCAATAGCGTAGTCATTTCAATATTATTTTTGTCACTCTTCAACACTTCTCTTGTTTCGTTTATTATAGCTGTTTCTACCTCTTTTCTTTTAGTTGAATAAATCTCTTCGGCGGTAAATCTACCCATAACCTTTCTTACTTCGGAGCGAACTTCAGGTATAACTAATTTATTTACATAATTTACACCAAATTTTTCGTGCAAGTAGCCAATTCTGCTCAAGTCTGGATTGAAACGAACAGAAATATCAACATGTATTGACAAACCATTTTTGTCGAGTACATCCATTGTTTCGTCTACTTTTTGTTCTTTTACATCATATACATACATTTCGTTCCAAGGGGCTAAAACATGAAAACCTGCTCCATAAACATGGTCTTTATCAAGTCCTGTACTAAATTTTCTAAAAATAATACCTTTTTCTCCAGGTTTTAGTGTTACAAAAATACTGTTGCTTAACAAAACAACTATTATCAAAGCAAAAACTCCAATAACTATAAGTGTAGAATACTGTTTTTTCATAAACTGATACTTTGTTTAAATTAATAATGATATATTTATAAATTTTGATACAAAAATAATTCTTATACTTTAATAAAAAAAATACAATTTAGGTCTTTTTAATATGTAGTGTAATTGCTATTGGTATATTTTCATTACACATATACGCTTATATGTTGATTATATTTATATTACATATACAAAATAAAAAATTCCGAAATAATATTTATTTCGGAATTAATTTTTTATTTGAATATTAAATGTAAAAATAAGGACTTAGCCTCTTTTTCCAAGTGTAATTTCTTTAGTTTCGCCATCAACTGTTAAACTAGCTTTACGGTCACAAGTACCATCACCAAAATCTAAAATAGCTTTAACACCATCAACAGTTATTTCTTTTATTCCTTCACTTATTACTCTACAATTTCCTTTGATAATCAATTTTTTAGTTATAGTAACAGTATAGTTTTTTCCTTTGGCAGTAGTTCCCGAAGCGTTTCCTGTAATTTCATATACATCGTCTCTTGGTCTGAATATTGTATTTGCTCCTTCAGCAAAAACTCTTGTATGTGTGCTTTCTCTTGTTATTACAGTTCCGTCTGCTAAAGTAATTTTACCACCAGTTAGCACATTTGTACGTTCAATTTTTTTATCTGTATTTAGTTTAGTAGTTATTTCAATTGTTCCTTCAATTTTATTTCCATTTACAGAGTAATCTTCAAATGTGACAGTTTTTTTGAAGCCATTTTCTAAAAATTTTCCTGAATATGTTATATGAATTTTACCTTTTCTTGTGAACTGTTTGTCTAAAATAGTTGTGTCACAATCAAATTCAATTGTAATTTTACCAGCATCTATTGTAAACTTTCTACAATTATTTGCATTAGCATTTTTATTTGATGAGATTCCGTTATCAGCCTCGTTTATAACATCTTCAAACAATTCTTCCGAAAAAACATCATCTTCAACAGAAGCAACTGTTTCCGAATCTACATTCGAATCGTCATCTTTTTCACATGAGGTATAAACAAGCATTAATGAAACAAATAAAATTATAATAGATAATAAGCTTTTAGTTTTCATGATTTTTAGTATTTCGTTAATAAATATGGTTAAAATAATATATTATAGTATTGATTATCATGCGATTGATATTTATTTAATGAGAAATTATGGTTCTAAAGATTAATTAGTTTACGTCCATAAAGTCAACTATTTTATAGGTCATGCCAAAAGGCATTTTTGTAATTGGCTTGTTATCACCCACGATTACCATCGTGGGTTACCAATAGGTCATCGCTTTACGATTTTATTGACTTTATGAATGGACACTTTAACGTACAAATTAATTTTCATTTTTTATATTATACTGTTTATCAGGCGTAAGCAAAATTATTCATTGTCCATTATTCATTGTTAATTACTTAGAGTCGTTTTTTATATGTTATGTACGAATATTTTTTATCTTTAGAAGTCATAATTTCACTTGATTTAATAATTGTCCACACTTTATTATCTATTACTGGAAAAAAAGCATCAGCTTCAAAATTTTTATAAACCTTTGTTAAAAATATAGTGTCAGCATAATTTAAAAAAGCTTTGTAAATGGAACTACCTCCAATTATAAATGCTTTTTCTTTTTTATCAATAATACTTAATGCTTCTTCAACAGAATGCACTATTGTACAATTTGGAGCTTCAAAACTTTTGTTTCTTGTTATCACAACATTATGTCGTTTGGGTAAAGCTCCATTTGGTAATGAGTAAAACGTTTTTCTACCCATTATTATTTTACAATTTAATGTCAATTTCTTAAATCTTTTCAAATCTTCTGATATATGCCATAGTAATTTATTATTTTTTCCTATAGCCAAATTTTCGGCAACTGCTACAATAATTGAGATATTCATCTTTTTTATAAATTATACTTTTAAGGTCTTCGACCTATTTAATGTGGCTTATGTGTTTTTACAAACTGTTGTCATATAGCTGATTGTAAAAAAACAAATGCCAAAAAACTTTTGTTAGACTACTTAATGGTTCAATTAGACATTGTTCATATATAAGTAGGTCGATATATAAAAACAACACTTTTGTTTTTTTTATTATGCTGTTTATCAAGCGTAAGCAAAATTGTTAATTATCCATTGTTCATTGTTAATTACTTAAATATCGCCAAAATAAAAAATATTCAACTTTACATGAGTAGCCAAAATTTTTATACAATAATTGAGAAATTCAATATTTTAGTTTATTCATAATAATAAAAAAATTGTTAAGTTTATTTCTGAAAATCAAATCTACAAAATAGGCTACCAGTTTTAAGTTAGACGCTTTTTAACCGCAAAGTTCTGCAAAGTTTGACGCAAAGTTTCGCAAAGTTTTGCTAATCTTTACTTTAATTCTATGTTTAAAACTATTTGAAAAACAAGACTGTCCAACTTCTGACGGGTAGCCACAAAATACTTAAAATTAGACAATTTCTAATATACATGTTTTGAATTACTACTAAATGAATATGATTACCAGTGTGTTTTGTTTTTGGTGTTTTTTTAGTGCGAAGCATACAAAAAAACACGACATAATCACTGATAATCAAGTAAATGATATGCTCTTTAATTATTAATACTGGTATTTCAGATTCTTTATTTTTAACCAACTTTCAATATAAAAACTGTAAGAAAAATTTTTAATGTGCATTTTGGGGTGATTATAAGGAATACCATGCTTTCGTAGCAATCTGTAAGTGTGTAATATATCTTTTCTTGCTTTAATTCTTTCTGCATGATTTAAATTGAATAATTCAATTGTCCATTTAGCACGTTGCCATTCTTTATTTGATTTTAAAGGAATTAACTCTCCTGTGTCAAAATCTATACGAAACCATTTGTTAAAATTGTATTCTTCTGTTATGCAAGTGTTTTCTAAATCAGGTTTTAATGGTTTTATGTTTTTTTCACCAACTTTTTTGTAATAATTATTGCTTTTAAATGAATTACATTGTCGGCATGACCAAAATAAATTTGACCATAACTCACTTAGATTTGGAAATATGCTTTTGGGTAAAAAATGTTCAATTTCTCCTTGTGATAATCCTTTTTTTATATCTTTTATATCGCAATACGAACAATGATAATTTGTCATTATTCCTAATTTATCTTGCAATAATTCAGTTTGTTTAGTATTTCCTTTCCATTTTTTTACTTGCCGTAAACTATTATTTTGCAAAATATCTGTCAGTTTAAGTTTTGTTCTTTTTATTTTTTTCATAGCTTAATAGTTTTTTTAGTTATATACTCTATTTGAGCTATTTGAGTTGTTACTTTTGATTTTAATTCTTCACTTATTTGCATGTTCTCATTCTCGCTTGCAGTTCCTGCTAATTTTCTTGCTAAGTCACTAAATTCTTCATCTATCTCTATCTCTCTATCGCATATTTTTCCGGCTAATTCTTTAAATCTATTAAATTCTGTTTGAGTATTTTTACTAAAAAACTGACTATTCCAACCAAAAAATTTATTTAACAAAGT
The DNA here is from genome assembly GCA_029938185.1 of Bacteroidales bacterium. Taxonomy (GTDB): domain Bacteria; phylum Bacteroidota; class Bacteroidia; order Bacteroidales; family JAOZVK01; genus JAOZVK01. The sequence continues at coordinate 7,157 of JAOZVK010000152.1, forward strand.
CTCTATACTATCTCCTTTTTTGATTATTTCAGGCATAATTGAGATTTCACCTTTCTTATTAATATCCATTTTAAGAGCTGTTTGTCCTTCGGCAGATTGCAAGGCAACAACGTTGTGGGTCGTTAATATAAATTGAATATTTGGTAATTTGCTTTCTAATATTCCTACAAATGATTTTTGCCATGCAGGATGCAAATGTTTATCAAATTCGTCAATTATCACAGTTCCTTTTACGTAGTCAAATATTTCTTCTAAAACAGGTCTGAACGGGTCAATAAACAACCTGTTACGAGCTGACAAAATTTTGACTAAAATATCTGTAATCAGTAAAATATTTGTTCTGTAAGCTTCGCTTATTTGGTGCAGGTTTAATAAGAAACCAGATTTGTCAATAAATCTATGATTTTTATCTTTTTCAATATATTTAATTTTAAATAAATCCGCATTTTTAGTATCTAAAAAATCATTTAAAGTATTAAACAGTAAATCTTTAATTTTTATTAATTTCTGTTTTTCTTTTTCTGAAATTTTAGATGATAGTATTTCGTCGTTCAATTTATCTAAAATTTCTAATGGATTAGTAATTTTGTCATAAAAATCATGAAAAAGAGAAATTACATTATGTGTTTTATTATCGCCGTTTATTAAAATTTTGTAATTTTCTTGTAATTCAATATAATTAAGTTTTGAAAACAGGTTTTCACCATAGGCTAATACTAAGTAGGTTTGTGGTAATTCTTTGTTTTGTTTTAGCTCACTTTGATGAATGTATATTTTTCTTTCAAATTCATCTTTCCAACTTAATTGCACTTCTGCATTTTTTAATAATTCTGTTTCGTTTTGTAAAGATTGATTTATAAATTTTTCATATTTATTATATGTTTCAGAACTAATTTCATTTGTATTATCCGGAATTAAACAGATTGCAATTGCTTGCAATAAAGAAGTTTTACCTGTTCCATTTTTTCCTATAATAATATTTATTTTTGAGAGGTTTTCAATTACATTATCCTTGAATATCTTAAAATTTTTAACTGAAATACGTGTTAAATGCTGTGTTTTATTGTTTTCAAATTCCTTTCTTCTGTCTACTTCTTCAAAAACTCGTTCTTTTTCTATTTCTTTAAATATTTGTTCTCCGCCAAAATATTTTAGTAGTTCTATTGTAAGTTTATTATCATAATTTTTTATCCCTGCTTTTGCCAAGTTTTTTAATTTTTCAAAATAAATTATATCTGTCTCGTCGTATTTATTTTTTTCGTAAAAAAATACTTTTAAGTTTCCGCTACTATCAGTTTCAAATAATTTTTCTTTTTTATTCATTTCTTTGAATAAGTTAGAATACCTTTTAAATATTTCATATTTTGTTCTTATCGGACTTATAATTTTATCAAGAATGTAAATAGAAACGGAGTCAAAACTTGTATCGCTATTAATAAAATCATCTTTTAAAATAAGAATATTTTTATTATGATTTATTAAACCCCATTTATATTTTTCAAATTTAAAAAAGTCTAAATAAAAAATATTTGCTTCCATAAATTTGTCAAATAAATTTCTATCTGATGTAAGTTCTTTTACACGCCTTTCTGTTTCGTTATTATTATAAAAGTTGCTTAATATCTGTTCACAAAAATTATGAATGCTACCGATTATATTGTTACTGCCAGATGATAATTTGAAATGAAAATTTTGTTTGTAAAATTCATTACCTATTAAACTTAAATTTTCTAAATTTTTAAAAGCTTGAATTGTAGATATAGGTATTGTTTTTAATTTTGTTCCTGCAAACCAAAGAGTTTTAAGTTTTGCGAATTTTTTCAGGTTAATTTTAAGGTATTCTTCTGTTGTTTCTATATCACCACCTTGAAATTGAAGGTGTTTTAAATTTTTGAGTTTTGATATATCAGCTAAAGAGTTATCTTTCCAATAATTGAATAATGAATGATAGGTTTCAATATTGTCTAATTGGTTAAAATAAGGGGCAATATCGTCCCATTCGATAGTATCAAATTCTTCTTTCCCAAATATATAATTATCAGCTTTATCGTAAATATGCTTATCTTTTTGTAATTCTGCAATAAGTTTATTTATTACTTTTTCTTTATTCATTATCGTGTATTATTTAGTTGAGCATCGTATCGCTTGGTAAAGTCCACTAATAAAACTCAATACATTAACTCAAATCACCCTAATAAGCTAAATATCAAGCAATAAAACATAGGGTTTCTATGTATAAAAGTTAGCTTTGTGGACAAACTGAAATTATATAACAAAGCTTATGCTTGCTTAATGTTTCCATGCTTAATTTTACCATTGTTAAAAACTTTTGCGAAATATAAAATTTTTTAAACAAAACACAAAATACTATTTTATTTCTATCTTTTAGTATTTCTCATATCAAGATTTGGTTTATACAACCATAATTTATTTTCAAACTTTAATCCATCTTGCGACATATCAGGACCATAATATTGATATTGTCCTGTAAATTTTTTTTGAATAGGTACAAGATGGTCATATACAATCATTTTAATTTTTTTATCCCATCTAATCATCATTTTTACTGCTTTTGCATACTCAAAAATAATTCTTTTTTGTTTCATTCTATTTATTTCAAAAATATTCGCATTAAATTTTAGCTTTCCATTGTCTTTAATATAAAATGCATCTATTATTTTTTTTGTAGTAAATTTTGTATTTCCATCCCAACCAAACAATGTATAATAAGTTCTTTTTTTTACTTTATTAACTAAAATTTTAAAATACAATGCTCCATACCAATTTTTATTATCTAAAGATGCATTTTTAGGATTTGTAATTTTAGAAGAGTTATCATTTAATTTAAAAAGTTTAATATCACTATTTTTATTTTTCAAATACTGAATATATCCAAAATACTTATAACTAATATCATTATAAGCCAAATTCCAATTAATAATTCTTACTTTATTGTCCGAAGATTTCAATTTAGAAACATATTTTAATGATTTAAATTGATAATCAAAAGATTCTGTATCAGATAATATTTCACCAAATAATCTGATTATTTCTTTATTAATCTTATCCTTCTCTGAATCGTTTGCAGTATTTCTAATCCTATTAAAATACATTTTTATAGAATCTTCTTTTAAAATAAATCTATCATTATTAGTATTTTGTGAAAATATGTTAAAAATACCAAAAAAAATACAGACAAATAAAGTTACTCTAATTTTATATTTTATACTAATCATATCAAGAAATTATGTATATTTGACAAATAAATAAATAACTGGCTATAATATGAGTAAACGAAAAAAAAGTATTTTAAATATAATAAAAAGAACATTAAATTATAAATTTTTGCTAAGTATTTTAATAGGTGCAATTCTTGGTTATGCATATTACTATTATATAGGCTGTAGTACAGGAAGTTGTGCTATTTCATCAAATCCATATAGTAGTATTATGTATGGAATGTTACTTGGAGGAGTTTTGGCTTATGGGAAAAAAAGAAATAAAGAGGAAGAAGAAAAAAATCTTGAATCTTAAAATTTAATCCTATTTATTTATATATTGTAAGTAATAGTTTTAGTAGTCTAACAAAAAATTTTCGGCATTTGTTTTTGTACAATTGGCTACATGATAGTGATTTATAAAAATGCGTAAGCTACATTAAATATATCGAAGATCTTTATTTGTTATATCTAAAGTAAGCACCCATACAAAAGTTTTTACCTATTTAGTATAGAGCTTACTTTTTGA
>JAOZVK010000615.1 GCA_029938185.1 Bacteroidales bacterium
GGATACTGCACCACTTATTTCCTCAGCAAAAGAGCATACTAAAAAAGTTATCGAATTTCTCAATAATTAATCATCAATAAACAATAATTAATAATCAATAAAAAATAATAAAATGAAAACATTAAAAATTACATTTATAGGTATTCTTATATTAAGCGTTTTTTCTTGCAACAACACAAAAGAAAAGACAAAGGATAACAGTTCCGACAAAGAAACAGTCAAGGCTGAAAAAATAAGTTATCAAATTGATACAGAAGAATCAGTTGTGCATTGGAAAGGTAGCATGGTTGGAGTATATGCTCACGAAGGAGACTTGAAATTCAAATCAGGGAAACTTACATTAACTAATGATAAAGTTGCAGAAGGAGAATTTTTGATAGATATGAATTCTATGATTACAACAGATGATGACGCTTTGTATAAAATGGCACCAAGAGAAAAGTTAATTGGGCACTTAAAAGCTGCTGATTTTTTTGATACTGAAAATTTTCCTGTCGCAACATTTACAATAACAGAAGGAAATGGCACTGAAATTTCTGGAAATTTAACAATCAAAGGAAAAACAAATAAAGAGAAATTAACAGATATTAAAATTAACGGAAATAAATTATCAGGGACATTAACTTTCGACAGACAAAAATATGATGTAACTTACAAAAATACAATGAACGATATGGTTTTGTCAGATGAGATTGAACTGAAAATTGAAATCACAACTAAATAAAATGAATAAAATTAAGATTGAGGTATTTTACACATTAACTTGTCCGAATTGCAGAATTTTAAAGAAAATGCTAAATGATGTTTTACCAGAATTTGGAGATAAGTTTGAATTGAAGACAAGTCTTGCTAATTCACCTCTCGGAATGGTCAGAACAATGAAATTAGGAATACACGCTGTCCCTACTATGCTGATAAACAATGAAATAACTTTCAAAAGTGTTCCTACAAAGCAAGAATTAATCAATAAACTTAATAGTTATTAATAAATTAAATTTTAAGACAATGGAAGAAAAGAAAAAATTAAGATGTCCTCTTGGCGTTCCGGGAGGAATTGTTGCAGCTTTAATAGGCTTAGCGGGAATTGTTATGAATATCATAAACTATGATTTGTTCAATTTACTCATATCAATCGCTTTATTTTTATTAGCATTGCCTTTTGTGCGTGTAACAATGATGGTTCACGGAGCAAACGACAGATTAGATGCACTGGAACAAAAAATAAAATAATTACTAACCGCTGATTATATATCAGCCTAAATTCAATATTATGGAAATCCAATTATTGCCCAAAAGGCACCTTATGTATTAGATTTAGAAGCTGGAACTTATTACTGGTGTTCTTGCGGAAAAAGCAGTAAACAACCTTTTTGCGACGGTTCGCACAAAGGCACTAAATTGGTGCCTGAAAAAGTAGAAATAGCTGAAACTAAAAAAGTAGCACTCTGTGGCTGTAAACATTCAAAAAACGGTGCTTTTTGCGATGGAGCTCATGCTCAGCTATAATCTTTAAATTTACATTATTCCTGTTGGCACTAATTTTGGCATATTAACTTTGCTCAACAATTATTGCAGACAGGATTTTTTTTTAATTAAACTAAATGAAAATAGAAGACGAAATAAAAGGCAGGTTTCGGAGCGAATACCATAAGGGACTGATAAACTTAAACTTTACAGTAAAAAAGTTAAGTTATGAATTTCTTCAACACCTTAAAATACACGGACTTACTGAGCAAAAGTATAATATTTTGCGAGTTTTGCAAGGTTTTAGTTCTGACGCTCCACTTTCAATTGGTTTCATAAAAGAGCGAATGCTTGATAGGAACTCAGATGTAAGCCGAATTGTTGACCGCCTTTTTGCTCAAAAATTGGTAAGCCGGTCAGAGAATCAGAAAGACCGTCGTCAAAAATCAGTAGAAATAACTAAAACTGGATTAAATTTGCTTGATAGTATGCGTAATTGCGAAGCAAAAGCAGATACTTTACTCAGTAATCTAAGTATTAAAGAAGTTAAAGAGTTAAACATTCTGCTGGATAAAATCAGAGGGTTATGAAAAGGAGGAATTTTATAAAGAATATAACATTAGGTGCATATAGGTATGATAACAATAAAAACTTGGGCAAGTAAATTAGAAGAACTCGAAGAAACCAAAATTAAAATGCCCTCATTATTTATCGGGCACGGTTCACCCATGAATGCAATCGAACAAAACGATTTTACCCAAACTTTACACAATTTAGGTCAATCATTAAACAAACCCAAAGCCATACTTTGCATTTCTGCTCATTGGACAACAAAAGGAACATTTGTTGATATATCGCCAAAACCAAAAATGATTTATGATATGTATGGTTTTCCGAAAGAACTCTATGAAATAAAATATCAGGCAAAAGGAGCACCTGAAATTGCTGATAAAATCAGTAAAACAATAACTTATACAACAGTCCAAAAATCCACAAGTTGGGGCTTAGACCATGGCACTTGGTCAATATTAAAGCATTTATATCCAAAAGCAGACATTCCTACATTTCAGTTGAGCATTAATTACAAACAGCCCATGCAATACCACTATGATTTAGCAAAACAACTTCGTAAACTTCGTGAAAATGGCGTATTAATTATAGGTAGTGGAAATTTAACTCATAACTTAAAAAATATAGATTTGCATGATATAAATGCAAAACCAAGGGATTGGGCTTTGGAATTTGACACAAAAATTAAATCTTTTATTAACGAAAAAAATCACAAGGCAATTATCGACTATCAAAAAATAGGCAAATCTGCCAACTTAGCAGTTCCCGAACCAAGTCATTTTATACCCTTAATTTATACGTTGGCACTTCAAGATAATAATGATGAAATAGATTATTTTTATGATAAATTTCATTACGGAACTCTTTCGATGCGGTGTCTAAAAATAGGGTAGAAAATGAAAATAGCGGTAACATTGTGCTGGCTGTCATTTTTTTATTTTTTTTGTTTCGCCTACGGCTCACAAAAAAATAAAAAAACGCCACCAGCCCATTTCCGTTATGTTTCACTGCAAAAAAAATGAAAAAATGAAAAAAATCACAGAAAATCACAACAAAATTTCGAGATATTCAAAAGCTCTTTCACACCCAGTTAGAGTTTATATACTTG
>JAOZVK010000616.1 GCA_029938185.1 Bacteroidales bacterium
CGTTAGTAAGTTTTTTTGCCCTGAGGGCATAAGCATTAACATGGGGCAACGCCCTGTGTGTAAATGCATTCGCAAGCAAGAACGCCCTGAAGGGCAAAAGTAATACAATAAAAAAAAGAATAAAATTAGAACTAAGGTCTTCGACCTATTTATAGTTGCTTATGCATTAGTATAAAAACAACTTAATCATAGAGTTATGAATAAGTAAATGTTGAAAAACTTTTGTAACAGTACTTAATAATATTGTTGTAATTTATTAATTTTTATAAGCCCAGGCATGACCTATAAAATTGCTGACTTTATGGATGCAAACTAATTATAATTCAAAAGATAAGCTTTATTAAATAGGTCGAAGACCTTATATGTAATTTAGTACTCTACACGACAAAAAATATTATTACAATAATTTTACGCAAAGTACGCAAAACTTAATATGCAAAAGGCGTAAAAGCAAGTTCAATATTTAGAATCTTTGCGTATTTTGCGATCTTTGCGTGAAATAATTCGCAAATCTTGACAAAATAAAAAATGTCATGTAGAGTAGTAATTCAGTATCATATTTTACAAATTATCATTATAATTACATGACAATCTACACATTGTAATACATATTCAATAGTTCGTTAAGGCATTAAAATATCTTAAATTCAACCCTCCTATTATACTGTCTGCCTTCTTCTGTTTTGTTAAAAGTAATTGGACGCAATCCTCCATATCCTTTGTAATTTACTCTTTTTTGCTCTATTCCACTATCAATTATTAATTTAGCAATATATTTAGCTCTTTTTTGTGATACTAATAAATTTTTCGATTGTAAACCAATATTGTCAGTATGACCTTCAACAATGATATTTAATTTCTTATTTTTTTTCATTATTTTTATTACATTATTTAATGCTTGTTTAGATTTTTGGTCAATAGTTAATTTTGAGTAACTAAATGAGATACTACTAACAACAATTATTTCATCTAATTCGGTAACATAAGGTTTGTTTTTTGTTTGTATCTCAGTACTATCTTTTTTAGTTATTTCATTTTTACTAACAATTCTGCGTAAACTATCAATTCTGCGTAAACTATCAATTTTATGTAAATTATCAATTTTGTGTTTGCTATTATGTATTGCTATATTTTCGACTGAATCAATTTTTCTTATTTCTTCTCTAAGTTCTTTTATAAATATAGGCTCTACTTTTCTTAGCTTTATTTGGGCATTTCTGTTAATTTCTTTATATTCTTTAGTTTCTTTAAGATATAAAGTATCAGATATATAGGTAAATCCATTTTTTTCACCATAAATATAATAGTTATGTCCATAGGGTAATATAAGCTTATATTCTCCATCAATAGGACTTGACTCTACTTCGCCTATAACTTTTTTAATATCCAAATCGGCATATACAATTTTAAGAACAATTGGTTCTTTTGAATCTTTATCCACAATTTTTCCAACAACTAATACAACAGGTTTGGGCTTTACCGATTTAGGTATTTTAATTCTAAAAATATCAAAATCATTTTTAAATTCACTATCAGAACTAATATATGCATATTCGCCTTTTGTATCAACAGTAAAATCAGCATCGAATCTTTTTGAGTTTATTATTTTGCCCATATTTATTGGTTTCGACCATTTTAACCAAGTATTATCAAGCCTCCTTGATACAAATATATCAAAATCGCCATATCCTTTATGACCATCTGATGAGAAATAAAGAGTAAGTCCATCTTGAGCAATTATAGGATAAATTTCATCTTTCTTGGTATTAATTTCTATCCCCATATTTTGAGGTGAAGACCAATTTCCATTTTTCTTCAAAAAACTAACATATAAATCTTTTTTTCCAACACCATCTTTTTTTTGAATTGCAAGAATCATCACTCTAAAATCGACAGTAATGGAGTATGTTCCGTTTCTTATTCGGTGTTTAAAATTATCTATTTTTACAGGTTCAGGTTTACTCCAATCCGTTACTGTTTTTTTAGTTATGAAAATATCTGTATTATATTTTCTACTATAAGATCCAGTTACAAGCATAGATTTTCCATCGGCACTAATTCCTGCAACTATATTAAAATTCTTATCATTGACAGGAGTTCCTAAATTTTTAGCTTCGCTCCATTCTCCTTTTTCGTTTAGTTTAGAGTACCATATGTCCGAGCTTGAATATTGTCCTTTAACGTTATCGGGATCGCCTCTTCGACCAAAATATATAGTTTTTCCATCGGGTGATAGCTTAGGCTCTCCCTCAATATATCTTGAATTTATTTTATTGCCTAAATTTTTTAATTTATTATTAAAAATAATTGAGCTATCTAATTGTGCAAAAATTAGATTTTCTATTACAATTATTATAAGTAGAAGTATATATCTTTTTTTTTTCACTGTGTGTAGTTTTAACAAATGAAAGTAATATAAAGTATAACAAATATAATAAAAATATGGATATTAGAGACTTTAAATAGACCTAAGATTTTTTAACTCTTTGGGTTTCAAAACCCACTCTAATTTTGCACTTCTTGTTCTAAGCTTATTCCAAGTTTCTATATCCGATAACAAATAAGCAATTGCAGCTGTTGGCATTATTGGATATACAATATCTTCCGATAAAGTTGCAATTAAACTTTCCAGTGTTGGATTGTGTCCCACAACCATTACACTCTCATAATCATCTGACAAGCCTTGTATTTTAGCAATTATATCATTAACATAACCAAAATAAAAGTTTTTGTCCCACATTATTTTGTTCTTATAATCAATAGCATTAGTAAAAAACTGAACTGTTTGTTTAGCTCTTTCGGCTGTTGATGATAATATAACATCTGGAATTTGATTTTTTTCTAATAAAATTTTTGCCATAAAAGGAGCAGTTTTTCTACCTCTTTTATTCAATGGTCTATCATAGTCTGTTAAATCAGAGTTTGCCCAATCTGATTTTGCATGTCTCATTACTAATATTTTTTTCATATTTTAATAGTTTAATGTTTTTTAGCTAACAGTTTAAAGAACAGATGAAAATTTTATAACCATACAAGGGTTAAATGCCTTTAGATTAATTGCGAATGAGCAATTATATAGGTCATGCTTGGTCTTATAAAAATACGAGCAAAAATAGCTTATTCAAGTTTTTTATTAGTTCCT
>JAOZVK010000617.1 GCA_029938185.1 Bacteroidales bacterium
TTAATTTTAATTTGCCATTGTTTTTGTTCAATTTGACGCTTTTTGTGAGTTCTGATGTTATAAGTAGTTAATCAGAACATTGTACCATTGTATCATTGAATAATTGAACCATTGAAAGTATACTTCAGTAAAAAAAAAGTACTGTAAATATTACAGTACTTTTTTATGATTTAGAATCTAAAAATTTATAAAGATATATTTCTAAAGACTAATGTAACAAGACGTAAGTTTCTTTAGTATTATTTAGACAGGATTAACAGGATTTACATGTTTAAAATCCTGTTAATCATGTAAATCCTGTCAAATTATTACATTTATAAACTTAAGCAACTTATGTCTTAATACACTAAGTAGTTTTATAAAAATTTTTTGGCATTTATTTTTTTACAATCGACTATATGATAGTAATTTATAAAAATGCGTAAACTACATTAAATAGGTCAAAGACATTATTTTTCTTCGTCAAATTGAAGATACTTGTAAATTTCAGCTTTATTATTTTCTATTTTTTTATCATATAAATCAAAATATTCTTTAGCAGTTGGTATCCTATTATAAAGAGCTACAATTGCTGCCAATTCAGCAGAACCCAAGTATACCTGAGCACCATTACCCATTCTATTATCAAAATTTCGAGTCGATGTAGAAAATACATTGGCATTATTTGGAACTCTAAGTTGATTTCCCATACATAACGAGCAACCGGGTATTTCTATACGTGCTCCAATTTGGTTAAATAATGAAAACTGCGACTCTTGTTTAAGTTTATCATTGTCCATTCTTGTTGGAGGAACAACATATGTTCTCACATTTGGATTTCTTTCTTGCCCTTCCCAAATTTTACCAGCGGCACGAAAATGACCTATATTTGTCATACACGAGCCAATAAATACATCGTTTATTGGAGTATTTGCAACATCGGATAATAATTTCACATCATCAGGGTCGTTGGGACAAGCCAATATTGGTTCGGTAATTTCAGATAAATCTATTTCGATAACTGCTGCATACTCTGCATCTTTATCTGCCGATAATAATTCGGGTTTATCTAACCAAACTTTTACATCTTCAATTCTATTTTTCAGAGTATCAGCATCTTTATAGCCTTCTTCAATCATTGTTTCCATCAGTGCAATATTAGAACGTAAATACGTTGAGATGGATTCTTCTGATAATTTAATACAAGCTGCTGCTGCACTTCTTTCGGCTGCTGAATCGGTCAATTCAAATGCTTGTTCTACAGGAATATCTGGTAAACCTTCTATCTCAAGAATTCTACCATTAAATATATTTACTTTATTTTTTTTAGGAACAGTCATTAGTCCTTGTTTTATAGCCCAATAAGGTATTGCATTAACAACATCACGTAGAGTTATTCCTTTATTTAATTCGCCTTTGAATCTAACCAAAACAGACTCTGGCATATCTAAAGGCATAAAACCCAAAGCTCCTGCAAAAGCCACTAAACCAGAACCAGCTGGAAACGAAATTCCAATAGGAAAACGTGTATGAGAATCGCCACCTGTGCCTACTGTATCTGGCACTAACAACCTGTTTAGCCATGTGTGTATTACACCATCGCCTGGTCTAAGTGCTACACCTTTTCGTTCTTCAACAAATTTTGGAAGAGTCATATGTGTCATTACATCTGCTTCTTTGGGGTAGGCTGCTGTATGGCAAAATGATTGAAGAAACAAAGGTGATTGAAATTTTAAACAAGCTAATTCAGTTAGTTCATCAGCTGTCATTGGTCCTGTTGTGTCTTGCGAACCAACTGTTGTCATTTTGGGTTCGCATGCTGTTCCAGGTAAAACCCCATCTACTCCGCAAGCTTTACCAACCATTTTTTGACCAAGTGTGTACGATTGGTTTTTCTTAGCTACAGGATTACTCGGTTTTACAAATATATCAGTTTCTTTCAAAGCTAATGCTTCTCTTGTTTTTGCTGTTAGCGAACGTCCAATTATCAATGGTATTCTTCCGCCTGCCCTAAACTCATCTTTTATTGTATTTGGCAACAAATCAAATTCTGATAACAATTCACCTTTTTGGTTTATAATTTTACCTTTTTGTGTATCAATTGTTACAATATCTCCCATTTTTAATTTCGAAACATCTGTCAAAATAGGCAAACCACCAGAATCTTGTGTTGTATTAAAGAATATAGGAGCTATAACACCTCCAATAATAATTCCTGCTCTTCGTTTATTTGGTACTGCTGGAATATTTTCGCCAATATGCCACAATAAACTATTGCATGCCGATTTTCTTGAAGAACCAGTTCCAACAACATCGCCAACAAAAGCAACTCTATGTCCTTCGCTTCTCCATTTTGCTATTGTTTCTATTGCATCAGGAAACAATAATTTACCCATTGATAATGCATGTAAAGGAATATCGGAGCGTGTAAATGCATCACTTGCGGGCGAAAAATCATCAGTATTTATTTCTCCATCAACTTTATAAACCTTTACGGTAATATTTTCTTCTAATTCATTACGATTTGTAAACCATTCAGCACTTGACCACGAATCTATAACTTTTTTGGCTGCATCATTGGTTTTTGATAATTCATATAATTCATCAAAAGTATCATAAACTAGTGTTGTTTGCGAAAGTGCTTTAACTGCATAATCCGATAGCTCTTCAATTTCTAATGCTTTAACAAGATAATCAACATTATATCCACCAATCATTGTTCCCAGTATTTCTATTGCTTCTTTTTTTGAAATCAAAGGGGAATTGATTTCATTATTTATAATTTTTCCTAAAAAATCAGCTTTTACTTTTGCAGCAGGATCAACTCCTGGCGAAATTCTCTCCTTAAATAGGTTTAAGTAAAATTCATCTTTGTCACCTACAGGATTTTCAAGATATTCGCAAACTGCTTTTGCTATTTTAGAATTTAGGGGAACAGCAGGAATTCCTTTTTGACTTCTTAATGCTTCATGTTTTAAATATTTTTCTATAATACTTTCTTGAGTCATAATAACTATTATTTTTAATTAGTTTTTAAGGTCATTACCTTAGGCAAATCACAAATAATAATTAACCATTTGCACTTGTTATTTTCACCTTTAACGGTTTCAAAAAACACTCAAATATTCCCGATATTATCGTATTTTTTGAATTGTTAAAGC
>JAOZVK010000618.1 GCA_029938185.1 Bacteroidales bacterium
AAGCTGAACAAGAGGTTATAAAAGAGAAAAATAGAAGAAGAAAAGCAGAAGAAGACAAAAAACAAGCAGAAGAAGAAAAGAAACAAGCAGAAGAAGAAAAGAAACAAGCTAATTTACGAGGTGATATTTATAAATTATTGTCAGAGGGCAAAAACAAAAAAGACATCTCAAAAATTAAAAGAATTAGTATTGAAAAAATTAATAAAATACTTGGATAAGGGAACTCGAATAAATAAAATGCAAATATATTAAATTAGTTTGTTATTTTACAATTCAAAAAAAGTCGCAAATAGTAAACTAAGGTCTTCGACCTATTTATAGTTGCTTACGCATTAGTACAAAGATAATTTAATCAGTAAGTTATGAATAGGTAAATGTCGAAAAACATTTGTAACAGTACTTATAAGTAAGCGAACAGTTAAAAGTGAATAGCAAAAAGTTTGCTTACGCTTGATAAACAGTATAATATAAAAAATAAAAGTGTCGTTTTTATATAGCTATTTACTTAAGTTATAGGTAAGTAATTAACAATGAACAATGGATAATTAACAATTTTGCTTACGCTTGATAAACAGCATAATAAAAAAAACAAAAGTGTTGTTTTTATATATCGACCTACTTAAATAGTTTAACAAAAGTTTTTTAACATTTATACTTTGTTGATTTACAGATTATTAAAATATTTACAGAATACGTAAGCAACTATAAATAGGTCGAAGACCTTAAATATAATTTAATAACTAATAAAAAAAGTAATGAAAATAATAAGTTTTGGATATTATATTGAAAATAAAAAATACAAAGTTCTTGACGAAAGACGTATGAGAGCAAGTGCTGGTTTAATGTTATTATTGGGCTTAATAGCATTTATAAATGGTTTTATTCTACAAAGATATATTGTAATACCATATATTTCGGGATTTTTATTGTTAAATTTTCTAATAGGAATATTTATCAATCCTAAATTTTCACCCACACTTTTAATTGCACATATTTTTGTACGTAAACAATCTCCGCTCCATATTGGTGCAATACAAAAGAAATTTGCATGGAGCTTGGGTTTAATTTTAGCTTCTGCTATATTTGTACTATCATTTTTTTTGTTAAACGATGTAACATATTTTGAACCTGTATGCTTAATGTGTCTGATATGCCTGATTTTACTTTATTTCGAAACCGCTTTTGGCATTTGTATAGGATGCAAGTTTTATAACTTAGCTATTAATTTGAAATTATTGAAAAAACCTGTCGAAAAACCAAATTGCATGGGAGATTCTTGTGATATATAGGGTTTTAGACCTATTAATACATTTTATAAAAAATTATTAATGCGTAAACAATGTAAGAAGGCTCAAATCACCTAAAATTATTTTTAAGTACTGTTACAAAAGTTTTTTGACATTTACTTATTTATAACTTACTGATTAAGTTGCTTTTGTATTAATGCGTAAGCAACTATAAATAGGTCGAAGACCTTAGAATACTTAATATTAACAAATTTAAATTTTATTAAATTATGAAAACCAATTTATTTATTAGCATATTGCTAATTATGTTTTTTGCATCAACGAGTGCAATAGGACAAACAAGTCAAATTGTTAAATACAAAACAAATGCTGATTCGCAAAAAAAACAAGATGAAGTAGTGAAATCAATTGAAAATTTATCAGGAGTAGTAGCAGCTATTTTTACTGATGACAACTCGAATGTTGTAGTTGTGAGGTATAAAAAAAGTAAAGTTAATAAAACCAAAATTGAAAATACGATAACAAAACTTAACTATACTGCAAAACAAGTAAAAAGAAGGAAATCTTGTTGTTCAAAAAAAGCAAGCGGTTGTGGTAAATGATAGAAAGTTGAAAAACAGAAAATTATAAAGTTTGTTTTCTTTTTTATTTGTAATAAGGTCTTTTTGACCTATTTATGTTGCAACTAATAAAAGGAAACAAACTTTTAGTTTTTAACTCCTACCCGAATATCCCTTACTTATTAATCTTATAAAACTCTGTATACCAATCAATAAAATTTGAAATACCTGTTTTGATACTTGTGTTTGGTTTGTAAGCAAAATCTTCGACAAGATTATCAACATCAGCATATGTTTTTTGAACATCTCCAGCTTGGATTGGTAACATATTTTTAATTGCTTTTTTTCCAATTTTATTTTCTATTTCATTAATAAAGTCCATTAACATAACAGGATTATTATTTCCAATATTATAGATTTTGAAAGGAGCAGTTGAGCTATCTGGAGAGGGATTTTTAGGATTCCAATTTTTATCAGGCAAAGCAGGTTTTCGCAATACTTTAGAAATACCTTTCACAATATCATCAATATATGTAAAATCGCGTTGCATATTACCATAGTTATATACATCTATAGCTTTATTATTATAAATTGCATCTGTAAATAAAAAAAGTGCCATATCTGGTCGTCCCCATGGACCATAGACAGTAAAAAAACGTAAGCCAGTTGTTGGAGTTCCATACAAGTGGCTATATGAATGCGACATTAATTCATTGGTTCTTTTGCTAACACCATATAAGCTAATTTGGTGGTCTGTACCATGTTCGCATGAAAAAGGCATTGATTTATTCAATCCATATACACTGGAACTGCTGGCATACACGAGGTGTTTTATATTAAAATTTTTGCATGATTCGAGTATTGTGAAAAAACCACTAATATTACTACTAATATATGCTTCTGGATTTGTCATACTACAACGCACCCCCGCCTGAGCTGCTAAATTGCATACAATATCAAATTTTTCTTTACTAAAAACGATATTTATATTTTCTTTATCAGTAATATCTAATTTTATGAATTTAAAATTTGTATGTTTAGAGCTGACTATTTTATTATTATATTTGATGTTCGTTTTGTTGATACCTAATTCAGACAATCTTCCATATTTAATATTCACATCATAATAATCATTGATATTGTCTATACCCACAATATCGTAACCTTCGGTAATAAGCTTTTTTGCTAAGTGAAATCCTATAAATCCTGCTGTTCCTGTAATCAATATTTTCATATAAATATTTTAAAAATTTAACTTTTGTAAATTTTAATTGAAAAGTATCCAGTTATTTCAACTGAAAAGTATCCAGTTTT
>JAOZVK010000153.1 GCA_029938185.1 Bacteroidales bacterium
TAATAAAAAACTTAAATAAGCTATTTTTGCTCGTATTTTTATAAGACCAGGTCATTGTATAAAATAGACACTTTTGTTTTTTATATTATGCTGTTTATCAGTTGAAAACAAACTATTCATTTTCCATTTACATACATAAAGTATAATGCTACAATCAATAACAATAAAAAACTATGCCATAATAAATTCACTTGAAATTGAATTTGAAAATGGATTTAGTATTATAACCGGTGAAACAGGTGCCGGTAAATCTATTTTATTAGGTGCTCTATCTTTAATATTGGGACAAAGAGCTGATACAAATGTGCTTAAAGACAAAAAAAAGAAATGTGTAATTGAAGGCTTATTTAATATTGATAAGTATAAGTTGCAAAATTTTTTTAAAAAAAATGATATTGATTTTGAGCAAGAAACAACTATAAGAAGAGAAATCAATATTAGTGGAAAGTCAAGAGCATTTATAAATGATACACCTGTAAATCTTAATAAACTAAAAGAATTAAGTCTAAATTTAGTCGATATACACTCACAGCATAACAATTTATTATTAAATAAATTTGAATTTCAACTAAAAATTATTGATACAATTGCCAAAAATTCAAAATTATTAAATAGATATAAATCGAATTATAACAAATATATATTATTAAAAAAAGAATTAAATAAAACTCTTGAAAAATCGGACAAACTTAAAGCTGATTATGTGTACTATGAGTATCAATATAAGCAACTTGAAGATGCAAATTTAAATATTGAAAATCAAATTGAGTTAGAACAAGAGCTTAAACTACTAAATAATGCCGAAGAAATAAAAAATAGTTTGAATAATGCTTTATATGAGTTGTCTGGAGATGATAAAACTGTGTTAGAATTATTAAGTAGTGTAAAACGACATATAAATAGTATATCGGCACTGTATAATAATGCTTTAGAGATACATAACAGACTTGATAGTTGCTATCTCGAAATTCAAGACATATCAAATGAAATAGAGATATTAGAGAGTGGTATTGAATATAATCCTCAAAGGTTAGAGACTGTTAATGAACGAATAAGTATAATAAACGAATTGCAATTAAAACATAAGGCAAATGATATTGCTGAATTGATAAGTATAAAAAACACATATAAAAATAAGCTTGATAGTATAACTTCTTATGAAGATTCAATAATAGAATTAGAGAAAGAAGTATCGGCTATTGAAGAAATTTTAGTAAAAGATTGTAAAATTCTTTCAGAAAATAGAAAAAATGTTATTCCAAAAATAGAAAAAAAAATTATTAATCAATTGAAACAATTGGGAATGCCATATGTTTCTTTTAAAGTTTTATTTGAACAAAATGATGGGTTTACCATAAATGGAACTGATAAAATAAATTTTTTGTTTTCGGCAAATGGAAAAACAGATTTACAAGAAATATCAAAAGTAGCATCTGGCGGCGAAGTATCTCGATTGATGCTAAGTATTAAATCTTTAGTTTCAAAATCAATGACATTACCAACAATAGTTTTTGATGAAATTGATACTGGTGTTTCAGGAGATATTGCTGATAAAATGGGAAGTATAATGAAAAAAATGTCATCGGACTTGCAGCTTATAAATATTACTCATTTGCCGCAGGTAGCAAGTAAAGCCGATAATCATTATTTGATATATAAGACTTCAAGAAAAGGTGATGTTTATACTAATATGAAATTATTGACATATAATGAGCGAGTTGTAGAAATTGCCAAAATGTTAAGTGGTGAAAATCTTACAGATGCTGCTCTTAATAATGCTAAGGCTTTGCTTTATAATAAAGACGATAAAGGTCGGCTTCCTATTTAAGGTCTTCGACCTATTAATGGGTGGGTGGGCTTATAAAATTAATAAATTGCAATAATATTATTTACGTTCCCCGCATTTCGCTTTGCTTCATACGGGGCTAACAATAGATGTCGTCCTTACGGACTTTTGATTACAAAGTTTTACCTAATAAAAACTTTGTGGTTAAAACTATACTCAGAACTCATCACAAAAACAGTTCTTTTTTAAAAACAATTGGGTTACCAAAAGTTGGATAATCCTGTTTTTCAAGTAGTTTTAATTATAGAATTAAAGTAAAGATTAGTAAAACTATGCGTCAAACTTTACGTCAAACTTTATGTAACTTTGCGTTTAAAAAGCGTCTAACTTAAACCTGATAGCCCAAAATACTTCTCCAATATTTATTTCTTAAATATTTTTATATTATCAAAATAATCAATAATTCTTCTTAAAACATCAAATAACAGCAATATGTATGCAATAATAGTTGTTAGCCAAATTACTGCTGTATTAAACCAAACGGTATTAAAAGTTTTGCCAAAAACTTTTTTTTCGGCTGCATAAAAATGTGCTCTACCATTGTTTAGAATTGGAGTTTTATAAACAGGATCTATTATTTGAACTAATCTATAATTATCTGTTTCTACTATTTTATCAATTTCATTTTTGTTTAATACTTGACTTGATAATCTTTTGTTATAGTTATCCTGTTTTAATTTTTGAACATATTTAGCATCACCTGTTTTCTTTGTAAGCTTTCTTAATATTTTGTCCTTACTATTACGAGCTTTTATTTCTTTTTTACTATAATAGTTTTGGCTATATTCAATAAAAGTAGCCGATTGATTAATTATTTCGTTTGAAAACATTTTATAATTAAGCTTATCATAATGTTCAAATTTGATATTAGTAATATCACTGTCAAACATTTTAAAATTTTGGGCAAGTACAGCTAATTTAGCATCTACTATTTTTTGATTAGTATCTTTCTTAATATCTTTTTGGCAATCCGTTATTAAATTTTTAAGTTCGGGAATAAGATACATTGTATTATAAGAAGCATTGCTAATTCTTTTATCAACATTAAAAAAATGTTTTTGGTATTCATTATTTCTGAATTGATTTACAGCTAAGGCTTCAAATGCCCATCTTGATGTCATAAGGTCTCCAATAATTGGGACATACTCAATTGATGTGAAATTTTTATGTAATTTAGAAAAGCTAACAATTACACCACTAAAAAGTAATTGAGGAACCAAAATAAAAGGTATTGTTATATATATGGTTACAACAGAATTTAGTGATGATGATAAATTTAAACCAATAAGATTGGCTGCTGCAAATGTTGAAAATAATATAATCCAATAGCTTATTGTCATTCCCTGAATGCCCAAAATAGTATTACCTATCAAAATATACGAAATACTTTGAATTGCTGATAGAGCAAATAAGACAACAACTTTAGAGTTTATATAACTAAAATGACTAAGATTTAAGAACGATTCACGTTTAAGTATTCTTCTGTCTCGTATTATTTCTTCGGCACTCACACTTAGTCCTAAAAATAATGCAACAATTACACTCATAAATAGATATGCAGGTATATTTACGTTTTCACTAAACAAATAAGCATTTGGGTCTTCGGCAGTTCCGCTTATATATTTTGTAAAATAACCTAATATTATAGCTAAAAGTGGAGCTTCAAGAAAATTTATTAATAGGTATTGTTTATTTGTAAGTTTTGATAAAATATTACGTATACTAAAAATTTTAAATTGTTTAAACTTATTTGGTATTTTAAAATTATTAAACGGAAGTTCAATTTTTTTATCAGAATCATTAGTTTTATTTTTAGTTTCAATTTTGTCTTTATAATATGAATACCATTCAGTTGGTTCTACTTTTCGGGTTCTGGTAAATTTACCATATTCGTTCACCATCTTGGCTTCTAATATCTGAAGAGTTTGTTCGGCATTAACATTACCACAAACACCACACTCGCTTTCCAGTGCATTTGCATGTCCACTTATAGTTTTAAAATAAACGATAGCATCAACAGGATTTCCATAATATACAGGGTAGCCACCTTTGTCCATCATAAGTAGTCTATCAAAAAGCTTATATATATCGGAAGAAGGTTGGTGAATATTAACTATTACTAACTTACCTTTAATTGTTTGTTCTTTGAGCAATGACATTACAATCTCCGAATCCATTGATGAAAGTCCAGATGTTGGTTCATCTACTATTAGTACAGATGGTTCGCGTATCAGCTCGAGTGCAATATTTAATCTTTTTCGTTGTCCGCCACTAATAAATTTGTTTAAAGAACTCCCTACTTTTAGATGTTTTATTTCTATTAGGTCTAAATCAATTAAAATTTTCTCTACTACTTCGTTTATTTTTTTATCATTATAGTTACTAAAACATAGCTTTGCGTTGTAATATAAATTTTGAAAAACATTTAATTCTTCGATAAGTAAATCATCTTGTGGTACAAAACCTATTACTCCCTCAAGTTTTTCTTTATCATTATATAAATCGTATCCATTGATTTTAATTTGTCCTGAAATAATTTTTAGTGTTCCATTAAATACATTTAGTAGTGTTGATTTTCCAACACCACTTCCTCCCATTATACCAATTAGATGACCTGATTCTTCGTAAAAACTAAATTTTTGAACACCATTTTCACTATTTTTAAATTTAAATTCAATGTCTTTTGCTGAAAAAAGAATTTTTGATTCGCTAAATGCCTGAATAAACTTTCCAGCAACATCGCTATAGTAAACAGGCGTTATTTTGGGACTTTTAATAACCGAGCCATTATCAAAAACATATGTTTTGTATGGTGTAATGTTATGGCTATTTAAATATAATATATCCTCGCCCATTAATCTGAATATAAGAGTATTGGTACTAGCTACATGGTAAACAATAACTTTGCCGTCTAATTGTTTTTTGTAAATATATTTAAAATCTTTGTCCTTGTGTATTTTATTATCTTCATTGTTGTCAATTGCATTTCTATCTATATTATCAACTATCAATACTTGTTTCTTGCTTTTAATTTCATCAACAGTTTCTGTTACTATTGCTTTCATGTCATAATATTCGCGTTCGCTGATATTAAAAGTGTCGGCAACTGTTTTTACAAATTCAAGTTCTTTATCGGTAATACTGGTACTTTCTCCAACAAATTCAAAAAGTCTTAGTAGTACTATTACTTTGTCTTTTTGTTGTAATTGTTCATTTATTTCATGACAAATCATTAATACTTTTACTGAGTTTAGCGAGGTTCGTTTTTTAGCTCTCCTACCATCTCTGGTAAACTTTTTTTTATGATTTGCTATATATTCATCGTACAATTGGAGGTATTCAGAAACCAATTCTTTATTTAATTGTAAATTTAAATATGATTCGACTATTCTTCTTGACCTATCACTTGATTCTTCGCGATTTACTGTTGCAACTATTGAGAACAGTCGCATTAGTGCTTTTAAAATTGATTCATTCATAAAGTAAATTTTTATTGTCTAATTTAAATAACAATTTTATAAGTACAATTTTAAAAAAAATTATCATTTATGTAAACATATTTTAACTATTATATGCTTTAGCAAAAATTTTGCCATTAACAATTGTACATTCTATTGTTTGTTTAAAATAGTTCTTTGAAAACTTTTCAAACTGTACAAAAAAGTCCGTAAGTACGACAGCTATTGTTAAACCACGATAATTATCGTGGTATTAAAAAAACTTATGACATAAAGTCCCTCAAGGGACGAACTATTTTGCTTTATTCCCACAACTATCGTTGTGGGTTTACAATAGTTCGTCTTATCGGACTTTTGATTGCACAGGTCGAAACTTTTTATGTTGTTTACAACTAAATAATATTTTTTATTGCTTTGCCCTTTTCAGGGCGTTCTTACTCGTGAATGTATTTATACATAGGGCGTTGCCCCATGTTAATGCTTATGCCCTTTCAGGGCGAAAAAAACTACTAACGAAAAAAAAACATTTTAGGAATTAATAAAAAACTTAAAAATTGATTAAGTTTATAAATATAATAATTTGACAGGATTCTGATGATTAACAGGATATTATAAACATGAAAATCCTGTTAATCTTGTCTAAATAATACTAAAGAAACTTATGACATGTTTCAGTAGTTTGAAAAAGTGTGTAAGTCATATTAAATATGTCGAAGACCTTATTTGTACCAATCCGAATACATTGAATAGCTATTTGCAATTCGGTTTATTTGTCCTTCAAGTAAATCAGGACTTATTTCTTTGATTTTTTTTGCAGGAGTGCCAGCATATACACTACCTGATTTTACAATAGTATTTTTGGTAACAACTGAACCTGCTGCTATTAAGCTATTACTTTCAATTACAGCATCATCAAGTATAATTGCCCCCATACCAATCAATACATTGTCATGAATTGTACAACCGTGAACTACAGCATTATGTGCAATAGTAACATTGTTTCCTATGTTTGTGGGTGATGTTATGTATGTTGCATGAATTGTTGCATTATCTTGTATATTTACATTGTTTCCAATTTTAATATAGTGAACATCGCCACGCAAAACTGCACTGTACCAAATACTACAGTCATTTCCAATTTCAACTTGTCCTATGATTACTGAATTTTCAGCTAAAAAACAATTTTTTCCTATTACTGGAGTGAAGCCTCTTAGAGGTCTTATTATTGCCATATATTAATAATTTATAATAAAGAATTTTTAAAATAGGCTAATGCATAAGGAGTTAAAAACTAAAAATTAAAAACTAAAAGTTTGTTCTCAATTTTTAACACATTAGACCTTAATGTTTTATTTTTGTAAATATTAAAAAGTTAAACTATCTCATTAATATACTAAATTAGGTTAAGAATTTTACTTTTATAAAAATGTTATAACCTATTAATCAAAATATTGTACCATTGTATCATTGAATAATTGAACCATTGAAAGTATAACTAATTAATGTGTGTGTACATAAAGTCTGCAATTTTATAGGTCGAAGACCTTAATTTACGTATCTTTGCTTTATATATGAGAATGGGCTTTCCACTTATCGCGACTCGTTTCAAAATATTTTGCTAATTTTTTTATAGGACTTTTGTATTTAATTTCCATTGAGTATATTTGTAGTTTTTAAATTGAAAATGCAAATATACAACTTATTTGTCTTAAAACATGCATGATGCAAAATAGTCAATTATTAACACCCCAGTCTTCGACCTTTTTAATGTGGCTTACGTATTTTCGTATAACACTGTCATATAGGAGATTATGCAAATAAATGTCGAAAAACTTTTGTAAGACTACTTAATTATTATTATATTGTGAAACGGTGCAACTTGTGCAATCAAAATTTTGTTCCAATATTTTTATTATAATGAGTTTACAAATATTAAAAAGAGAACAAACTTTTAGCTTTCAACTCCATAGGTATGAACTAATAATATTTTGTATTAAAATGAATCAATATTTATTAAAATTTTTCTTAATATATGTTTTTGTTATTATCAATAATAACATGAATGCTCAGACTGATAGTGCCTTGCGTACCAACGACTCCTTAGAAATAGACCGATTACTTAAAATATCCAAAAACAAATTACCACATCAAGCTGATAGTAGTTTACGTTATGCTAATATGGCTTTAGTTATTTCCGAGAAAAATAATTTTAGTATAAGTATACAAAAAAGTCATAAACAAATAATCTCTTCATACGAACAGTTACATAAAGAGCTATATTTAAAGCTTATTAATTCACAGAAAAAATGGAATTTAAAAACCTATTTTACTAATAAAAATAACAAAACAATTTGGATTGTTGCAATAATTTTAATAATAATAATAGTTCCTGTTTTAGTATTAAGTAAACGTTATAAAAAAGCGGAAAAAATTGCACAAGAATTAAGAAATAAACAAGTAAAAAAACACATAGAAGCAAAAGAGTTTATAATGAAACAAAACAGGCAATTGGAAATGGAACTTTCTCTAAAAAAAAAAGAATTTGAATCGCGAAAAAAAATCAGAGAAAAACAAGCATTGCTTCACAAGCAAGAAAAAGAGATTATGAAAAAACAATCGGAAACTCTACAAGAAAAACTCGAATATAAAAACAAAGAATTAACCACAAAAGCATTGTTCATAACTCAATACAATTCGTTAATAACAAAAGTTATTGATGAGCTAAAATCTCTAAGAACATCATTAATAATACCCGATAACAAAAAGCAACTTAATTTAATGATAAATAAACTTAAAAGCAGATTAAAAAAAGACGATTGGAAAGAATTTGAATTGCTTTTTAATGAGGTACACTCTTCGTTTTACGATAATTTATTAAAAAACTATCCAAATTTAAGCCCAAATGAAAAAAAATTATGTGCATTTTTAAAACTAAATCTATCAACAAAAGATATTTCTGCAATAACATATCAGAATCCAAACTCAATTAATATTGCTCGCACAAGGTTAAGAAAAAAATTAAAGCTTGATAGAGAAGAAAATATTATTAGTTTTTTAAATAAATTTTAGGTCGAAGACCTTATTAATATGTTTAGTTTTTTAACATTAAATTTTTGTATCAAGGCTTACAATCTTATTCCCATAATTGTAATATCATCGCGTTGCTCAAAAGCTCCTTGATGTTTATTTAATTTATGTTCAAGTATTTTTTTTTGTTCTGATAAAGGTTTTGTATATATTTCATTTAAATATTTTTTGAACAAAGTTGTTCCAATACGTTTTGTTTCTGTCCCATTTTGGTCGATATATCCATCGGTTGTAAGATATAATACAGTATCTTTTTTAAGGATAAGTTCATGTTCCTCAAATTCTGATAATTGGTTTTTATATGATTTTCCTCCAACGGATTTTCGAGTACCTTTAATTCTGTTAGTTTTTTTTGTTTCGACACTTGAATAAAACAAAGGGCGTTTAGCACCTGAAAATATAATTTTATTATTGTTTTTATTTAACTTCTCAACAGATATTAGTACAACATCCATTCCATCATCGTTTTTGCTAACCGTTTGCTTTAGAGCTACAATAACACCCTCGTGTAGTTTCTGTAATATTTTGGAAGGTGAGCTAATTTTTTTCTCATGTACAATTCTATTCAATAGTTGAGTACCTATCATGCTCATAAATGCACCTGGAACTCCATGTCCTGTACAATCTATTACTCCAATGATTTTTCTTTCGGGAGTTTTTTTTGTGGCGGGAATATCGGCTACCCAATAAAAATCACCCGAAACAATATCTTTGGGGCGATAAATAATCATATATTCTGGAAAAAAAGAATTCAATCTACTTTCAACCAAAAGCATTGCTTGCTGTATGGTTTTGGCGTATCTTATACTTGATTCTATTTTTTTGTTTTTAAACAAAATTTCATTATTGGCTTCTTTTATTATTGTAATATCCGATTCTATTACAATAATTTGTTCAAGTACATCATTTGAATCAAAAATTGGAGTTAGAGTTGTTTGTACCCAAACTATATCACCGTTTTTATTAGTGTTCTCATTTTCATATATAACAGATTTTTTATTTTTTATGCATTCATCAATATATGAAGATATTTTATTATTTTTACTATATTTGATAAAACTTGAGTCTTCTTCTCTTTGTATATATTCTTCAAAAGAATATCCATATATTTTTTTAAAAGCTTTATTTGCCCATACAAGATTCAGTTTATTATCAACAATAATAACAGAATTATCGGTTTCGCTTGCAACAACCGATAGCTTAACAAGCTCTTGGTTTACTCTATGCAACTCTTCGGATTGAGTATTTATTTCTTCATTTTGTTGAAGCAATTCTTCATTTTTCATTTTTATTTCAATTGTTCTTTCATCTACCAGTTTTTCCAAAATTTTATTTTTTGTCTTCAAATTTTCGGTATAAAACTTTATTAAAATAATAACAAGTATAATACTTGACAAAACGAATAATATAGTTTGTATTATCAGATTTTTTATTAGCTCATTATAAATATTATCAACATCATGTAAATAAAAAAAAGCACCAACTTTTTGCTTAGTTGCATCAAATATTGGAAATACACCCAGTACATATGATTTTTTATTTATTTTTATATTTCTGTTAATAATTTTTCCATAATCAGGAATAGAATCTATATTGTGGTTGAATGTTTTGAAGTTTATATTGTCAGTAGTTTTATCAATTAATACAACATCATTCATTAGATTCCATTCTGTCATATTTTGATATTTTTTTCGTGCATTATTCCATTTTTTTTCATTTAGATATTTTTTTGAAATAAGTAAACTGTATTCATCACTGGTTTTTGATTTCATTAGTTCTAAAAAATTATCAAGATCTCTGCTAATTTCAATATACCCAATTAGTGTATCATTATTAATATAGGGTTGTATAACACGATAGGCAAAAGCTCGTGAGCCAATTTCGAGTCCATTTGATTTGTTTTTTGTTTTAACTGTATTTAAAAAAGTGTTTCTTTGAATTATATCTCCTTTCATTTTAGGACGATGAACTCTTAAAAAACAAGTATTCAAAGGTTCATGATTTATAAAATACCAGTGTGTAATATCAAATTTTTTTTCTAAATTTTTAAATTCGGGAAGGCAATATTTGTATAAACTATCAAATTTTTTATCAATAAACAGTTTTTTAATAGTTTTGTTTCGTGAAATTAATTCTATAGTAACTGAAAATTTTATACTATCGTTTTTAAGAAATGATGTAAAAACATTTTTATTATTTATAAGCGATTGCTCGGCGGTTTGCTTTGTATTCTGAAAATAGGAATATCTGAAATAAAAAAATAAAAGTATAAAAATTACCAATAAAGCCAATAGTGCCGATTTACTAATTTTATTACTTAAATTATATGTTGTCATTTTACTCTGCTTAAAGGTCTTCTAAATAATTAACAATGAACAATGGATAATTAACAATTTTGCTTACGCTTGATAAAC
>JAOZVK010000619.1 GCA_029938185.1 Bacteroidales bacterium
TTTTAAGAATAAAAAAAGTGTCAACTACTTTTTGTAATTTATGAAAAATGCCAGTTTTTCTTTTAAAAAATTTGAAAATAGATATTTTTTCATCGCTGTTAAGTTTTTTAATTCTTAATAAATGCTTTCTCTTTTAATGTGGCTTACGTATTTTTATAAATTACTGTCATGTAGCCAATTGTACAAAAACAAATAGCGAAAAACTTTTGTAAGACTTCAAAAGTTTTTACCTATTTAGTATAGATCTTACTTTTTGAAATACCGTTTATTATATATCTTGCGTAAGCAACATTAAATAGGTCGAAGACCTTATATAACATTTTTCCATAGTGTATCAAAATTTATTTTTCTCATTTAAGCAAATTTATTGCAATTATTTTACATATCAAAATTTATACTTAATTTTACACTTATTTTTTTGGGATTTATATAAACTTTGGATAAAATTATATATAGTGATTTGTATCTTAATATTATATTAGAAATTTTTGTATGATTGCCTGTTAAGGCATAAATAAAGGCTCAAAGACTCTATTAATCATTTGAACTAAATAAATTATAATGAAGATAGATAAATTATTAGAATTTGATAAGAAACATATTTGGCATCCATATACATCAGCGACAAATCCAATACCAAGTTATTTAGTAAAAAATGCCAAAGGGGTGTATATTAAACTTCAAAACGGCAAGAGACTTATAGATGGAATGTCGAGTTGGTGGGCTGTGATTCATGGTTATAATAACCTGGTATTGAATAAGGCTGTGAAAAAACAGTTAAAAAAAATGTCTCATGTGATGTTTGGAGGAATAAGTCATAAACCTGCAATTGATTTAGCCGAGAAACTTATAAAAATAAGTCCAAAAAATTTGAAACGAGTCTTTTTCAGCGATTCTGGTTCAGTAGCTGTAGAAATTGCAATGAAAATGGCTTTACAATACTGGTATGCTAAACAAAAAACTGATAAGGCTAAGTTTGTAACAATTCGCAAAGGCTATCATGGTGATACTTGGCATGCTATGTCGGTTTGTGACCCTGATACTGGAATGCATCATATTTTTCAGAAACAACTTCCAAAACAATTTTTTGTTGATGCACCAAAATGTGGTTTTTATGATAAATGGAATGATAGAGATTTGATTCCAATAAGAAAACTATTTGAACAGAAACATAATGAAATTGCGGCTTTTATACTTGAACCAATTGTACAAGGTACTGGAGGAATGAGATTTTATCATCCAAATTTTTTAAAAGAAATAAGCAATTTGTGCAAACAATATGATATACTTCTTATACTTGATGAAATTGCAACTGGTTTTGGTCGTAGTGGAAAACTTTTTGCATGTAATCATAGCAATGTTATGCCAGATATTATGTGTCTTGGCAAAGCAATAACAGGTGGTTATATGAGTTTTGCAGCTACATTATGTAGTAACAAAATTGCAAAAACAATTTCAAAATCTTCGCCAAGTGTATTTATGCACGGTCCAACATTTATGGCAAATCCTTTGGCTTGTGCTGTTGCAAATAGTAGTATTGATTTATTATTATCGTATAATTGGAAGAAGAAAGTAAAAAAAATAGAAAAACAGTTAAAAAAAGAACTTTTTGAACTAAAATCAAACAAAAATATACAAGATATAAGGGTGCTTGGTGCTATTGGTGTTATCGAAATGAAAGAAGAAGTAAATATGGTGGAAATTCAAAAAGAATTTGTTTCAAAAGGTGTGTGGATTAGACCATTTGGGAAGTTAATTTATATTATGCCACCTTATATTATTAGCAAAAAACAACTTACAAAACTTACTGGTGTAATGAAACAAGTTGTATCTAAATAATTAATAATGTGTAATTAATAATTAATAATTTTGCTTTCGCCTGATAAAAATATAAATTAAATTAGAGTTTCGCAACAAAATGTATAATAGTTATAAAAAAAAATTAGATAATTTAAAAAATAGCGGAAACCTCAGAGTATTAGCTCAACAGGTTTCTAAGAAATTTATTAATCTTTCATCAAACGATTATCTGGGAATATTAGATGATAATAATATTGTTGAGGAATTTAGGGAGTATGCCAACAAAGAAAATTTAAAATTCGGTTCAGCTTCATCAAGACTTCTTACAGGAAATTCGGCAGAATATTCTATTTTGGAAAAAACAATTGCAAAGAGTTATAACAAACAGGCTTGCCTTGTTTATAATAGTGGTTATCATGCTAATATTGGAATATTACCAGCTTTGAGCGAAAAAAATGATTTAATAATCTCCGACAAACTTGTACATGCAAGTATTATTGATGGAATTAGACTGAGTAGAGCTGACAGACTTAGATATAATCATCTTGATAATAGTCATTTAGACAAAATACTCACTAATGTTAGACATAAATACAATAATGTTTTTATTGTTACCGAAAGCATTTTTAGCATGGATGGCGATATTGCTTTTTTGCCTGATTTAGTAAAAATTAAAAATAAATATAAAGCTTTTTTATATGTAGATGAAGCTCATGCTCTTGGAGTTAGGGGAGATACTGGTTTAGCTTGTGCCGAAGAATATAATTGTATTGATGATATTGATTTTATAATAGGTACTTTTGGAAAAGCAATTGCTTCAATTGGAGCATATATTGTTTGCAATCAAACTATTAAAAGCTATTTGGTAAATCATTCGAGAAGTATGATTTTTACAACCGGTTTGCCTCCTGTGAATTTGGCATGGACTAATTTTATATTCAATAAATTAAAAGATTTTGAATATAAAAGACAACAACTAAGATTGTTATCCGAAAAATTTGCAAAACTGCTTAAAACAGAATATAGTAGCCATATAATCCCTTATATAGTCGGAAGCAGTAAACTTGTTATGAGCAAATCCGATAGTTTGCAAAAAAACGGATTTTATGCTTTACCAATTAGGCACCCAACTGTTGAAAAAGGAACTGAAAGATTACGGTTTTCTTTAAAAGCCAATTTAGACTATGATAAATTATTAAAAATTCCTGAAATAATTTTCTAATAAGGTCGGAGAGCAATTCAATATTGATACGACCTGTGCAATTAAAAGTCCGATAGGACGAACTATTGTAAACCCACAACGATAGTTGTGGGAATATA
>JAOZVK010000620.1 GCA_029938185.1 Bacteroidales bacterium
GAACTAATAATATTGTTGTAATTTATTAATTTTTATAAGCCCAGCTTTAAGCCACGCCGACAGTAAGCGATTATGTTATTGATTTTCATTGCAATTTTAAAAATATAACAACATACAACGCATATAAGTAAAAAATATGTGACATGTTTCAAACCACAACATTATTTACAATTTATTTAATTTTTAATAATAATAAAACAATGTCTACAAATTATTTTAAAACATATCCTGACAACAAAGGCTATTATAATGAATTTGGGGGAGTTTTTTTACCCCCCAATTTAGAAGAAGAAATGAAAAGAATTACAGATGCTTATTTTTCTATAAGCAAATCTCACAAATTTATTTCTGAATTAAGAAGTATAAGAAAACATTTTCAGGGACGACCAACACCTGTTTATTTTGCTAATAGGCTTTCAGAAAAATATAAAGGTAGAATTTACTTTAAAAGAGAAGACTTAAATCATACCGGTGCGCATAAATTAAACCATTGTATGGGCGAAGCTTTATTAGCCAAATATATGGGAAAGAAAAAATTAATTGCTGAAACAGGAGCTGGACAACATGGAGTTGCGCTTGCTACTGCTGCGGCATATTTTGGACTGGAATGCGAGATACATATGGGAGAAGTTGATATTAAAAAAGAACACCCCAATGTTGTACGTATGGAAATCTTGGGAGCAAAAGTTGTACCTGTAACACATGGTCTTAAAACGTTAAAAGAAGCAGTCGATTCTGCTTTCGAGGCTTATATGAAAGACCCTGAAAATATGCTTTATTGTATTGGTTCGGTAGTTGGTCCACATCCATTTCCTATGATGGTTAGAGACTTTCAAAGGGTTGTAGGTATTGAAGCTAAAGAGCAGTTTTATGAAATGACAGGCGAGCTTCCCGATAAAATAGTTGCATGTGTAGGAGGAGGAAGTAATGCAATTGGTCTGTTTTCATCATTTTTAGACGATGATGAATGTGATATATATGGTGTCGAACCTGCTGGAGTATCAATGGAAACAGGAAAACATGCGGCAACTATGACATTTGGTAAACCAGGTGTAATTCATGGTTTTAAATGCTATCTTCTACAAAATGAAAGTGGTGAACCTGCTCCAGTTTATTCTGTAGCAAGTGGACTTGATTATCCAGGAGTTGGACCAGAGCATAGTATGCTTAAAGATATGAAAAAGGTTACATATGACTCAATAACAGATTCAGAAGCTATTGATGCTTTTTATGAATTAAGTAGATTAGAAGGTATTATACCTGCACTTGAAAGCGCTCATGCTGTGGCTTATGCAATTAAATTAGCACAAAAATATCCAAAAAAATCAATTTTAGTTAATCTTAGCGGAAGAGGTGATAAGGATATTGATTTTGTTGTAGATAAGTATGGATTACCTGACTAAAAACAGGCTCTTTGAGCATGTTTATGTTTTATTGATTTGAGTAAGGAGTAAATAGTGAAACAAGTCATAAGTTTTTTTTAGTATTATTTAGACAAGATTTACAGGATTTACATGTTTAAAATATCCTGTAAATCCTGTCAAATTATTACATTTATAAACTTAATCAATTTATGTCTTAATACAATAGTCTATACTAAATTAGGTTGAAAATTTTATAGCTATTAATCAAGATATTGTATCATTGAATAATTGAACCATTGAATAATTGAACCATTGAATAATTGAACCATTGAAAGTATAACAACAGTTTTTTGATATTTAGATTTTTTTAAATTGTATATTAATAGAATGCGTAAGCAACATTAAAAGGCTCAAAGAGCCAAAAATTATGATAAAATTTGACAGATTTACACTTGATAATGGATTAAAAGTATTTGTTATCAAAGATAAAAATACACCAATTGTAGCAATAAATTTGTTATATAATATTGGTGCAAGAGACGAAAATCCTGAAAAAACAGGTTTTGCACACTTATTCGAACATCTTATGTTTGGAGGCTCATCAAATATTTCTGATTTTGATGGTCCTCTTCAAAAAGTAGGTGGTGATAATAATGCATTTACTACCAATGATATAACAAATTATTATATGACATTGCCTAAGGAAAACATCGAAACAGGATTCTGGTTAGAATCAGATAGAATGTTAAGCCTTGCTTTTTCTGATAAAAACCTTGAAACACAAAAAAATGTTGTAATTGAAGAGTTTAAACAAAGGTATTATAACCAGCCGTATGGTGATGTTTGGTTGTATCTTAGACCATTGGCATACAAAAAACACCCATACCGTTGGGCAACAATTGGTAAAGATATTAAGCATATTGAAGATGCAGATATGAAAGATGTAAAAGATTTTTTCTATAAATTTTATGCACCAAATAATGCTATTCTTAGCATTGCTGGAAATGTGGAACTTGATGATATAAAAAAACTTGCAAAAAAATGGTTTGGAGATATTGAAAAAAGAAATGTACCTGAGCGTTTATTGCCAAAAGAGCCACAGCAAAATGAGGAAAGGAAACTAACAATTAAAAGCAATGTTCCGTTCGATGCTATTTACAAAGTGTATCATATGTGTGATAGGAGAAATAAAGATTATTATGCAACAGATTTGGTTTCAGATATTTTAGCTAATGGTGATTCATCTAGACTTTATCAAAGACTAACAAAAGAAAAAGAACTTTTTAGTAGTATTGATGCATATATTCTGGGAAATATTGACAACGGTTTGTTTGTAATATACGGAAAACTATTTGAGGGTGTATCAATGGAAAAAGCAGAAGAGGCTATTGAAGAAGAATTACAGTTACTTAATAATGAGTTTGTTTCTGAATACGAACTCTCTAAAATTAAAAATAGAGTAGAATCTACATTAGTTTTTTCCGAAATTAGTGCTCTAAATAAAGCTATTAATTTATCATTATACGAATTACTGGGTGATGCAAATATGATAAATAAAGAGGCTGAAAAATATAATGCTGTAACTGTTGATGATATAAATAGAATCTCGAAACAAATATTTAAAAAGACTAACTGTTCTACATTATATTATATGTCCAAACAACAAGATGATTAAAAAATATGTATTATTTCTACTTTACGAACTTAAAAGATACTAAAAATAAGATGTTTAGCATTCTTTAGT